>DATCMG010000529.1:0-37595 GCA_036563555.1 Roseomonas sp.
AGCATGCGCAAGGTTGATGGCTGGCAGACCCTGGGTCAGCCGCCCGCCAAGAGCATGATTGACCTCGCCGCCTGACGCGATACCGTCATCGCGCCGGAGACAGCCACGGCCATTTCCAACACATCCCGCGACGGCACCCCAGCAGCAGGCGGCGGCCGCACAGGGACGTGGATCCGGTCAAGTCAAGCATTCGCACTTCCTGTTCGCGTCGAGATCGGCAGGCTGATCGAGCAGCGCACGCCCTCCGGGCTGAGTTCGTAGCGGGTCTTGGCCTCCAGCTGATAGGGCAGTGCTCGTTCGATCAGCTCGCGCCCATAGCCTCGCCGCGGCCCACTCTCCGTCGCGGGCGGCACCGCCAGGCCGCGCTCCTCCCACTCAACCCGCAGACGGCGTTCCCCATCCGGGCCGCGCACTACATGCCAGCTGATGGAGAGCTCGCCTTCAGGCTTGCCCAGGGCGCCGTATTTCAGAGCGTTGGTGGCCAGTTCATGCAGGGCAAGCGCCAAAGTCTGTACCGTGCTGGATCGCAGGTGGACTTTGGGAGGCCCCTTGAGGGTTACCTTCGGGCCGCTTCCAGCGCCGTCAAGCACGCCATGGGCGGCCAACTCGGCCCGGATCAGCTCATCAAAGGCGATCCTGTCACTGCTCTCCAGCCGCGAGAGCAGGCCATTGACCCGAGAGAGGGCCTCAAGCCGGGTTTGGAACCGGTTCCCGAAATCGCTGAGGGAACTGCTGCTGGCCAGCGTCTTGTTGGCGATCGCACGGACCACGGCGACGATGTTCCGGGTGCGGTGCTGGAGCTCGGCCACAAGCACGTCCAGGCGACCGGCGATCCCCTTCTCCTCAGTCACGTCATGACCAATGCCGCCGATGCGCTGCACACGACCGGCCTCGTCGAGGAGCGGAAAATCGGTGTCATGGACCCAGCGCACATCGCCGTCGGACGGCCGCTCGATGCGGAAGACCTGGTTCACGCTCTCGCCCCGTTGCACCCGCACGAAGTTCCGGATCACCTGCTCCCGGTCCTCGGGGAGGATCAACTCGGCCCAGTTCTGGAGACTGTCGCCGTCCAGGATGCGGGTGCGGCTCACGCCATAGACCATCTCGAAGGCCGGGCTGATGTATTCGAACTGCATGGTTTCCGCATTGCGGATCCAAAGGACGTCCGACGAAGCGGCGCTGAATTGCTGAAAGCGCTCCTCGCTCTCGCGCAGCCGTACTTCTGCAACGCGCATGTCCTGAGCCTTGCGCAAACGGTCAACCGCGGCCGCAAGGAGGTTGGCGTAGCCACGCAGGAACTGGATGTCCTGATCCGTGAACTCCCGGGGCTGGCGGCTATCCACCTGGAGGATGCCGTAGGGCGGCTGATCCTTCGGGCCGATGATGAGGACGTTCACCAGCGCCCTCACGCCGGCCTCCCTGATGAAGTCGGCATAGGTGAACCTCTCCTCGGCATCGATATCCGGGGAGATCACCGCTTCGCCGGTGTGGAGGGCGTGGCCTTCGGACGAACCCTTCTCGGCCTTGAGCTTGGCCTCCCCCACCACTCCGGCCGGCCAGTACACGCCAGCCTTGACCAGCAGGGTGGTGCCGTCCTCCTGAAGCTCCATCACCTTGGCAAGGTCGGTGCCCAGGGCCTCTCCCACCAGGCGGCAGGCCTCCTGCAGGATATCCTGGAGGTCATCGGACCGAAGGGCGAGCTCCCCAAAACGGGCGAGGACGCTCTGCTGGCGGAGGAGTTCGTCCTCTCGATCGGTGGTCGGCACGGCTGGTCTTTGTCTTCTGCCTGATCAGGCGCCAGCGAATGCGCTTGGACACCCTCTCGGAGGGGGGTGGAGACTGGGGAACCCAGGCCAAGGGCCTATTCTGGGCACCATATAGCCTGAACTCTGAATATTGGTGGGGTCGCCAGGGTTACCAGCCTCGCTGAGCCGCTTTCCGGCAGTCCAGCCGCAAGCCTACGACTGTCGGACACGCTTCTACGACGATTTCCGCTTCCAAGCCCCCGCCCGATATCCGTCACGGTCCGAAAGGGCGCGAAGCGGAAGGGAGGGAAATCTGGCCGAGAGTGGAATGTAACCGTTTGGCGGTCCGCGGCGCACATCCTAGACACAGGAGGAGGCGGTCGCCTTCCATGCCGCGGTGCCTGCACGTGGCAGGTCGCGGGTGAAGGCCCGCAATCAGCACTACTAGCGGACGAAATCTAACACTTGGTGCCATGGCAGCGCCGGTTGGAACTATCGCCTTCGCCGTGCCCTCTCGAAAGCCTCGCGGTCCCGGGCGCGCTGGGCACGCTGGTCCTCCTTCTCCCGCTGCGCTGCCTGTTGCATCATGCAATTCGAGTAGGCATCCGTCCCTCGCCGGAAGCCGAAGCCGTCGCAAGCCCGCTGGTCTGCCTCCCGATCCATCTGGTCCAAGGCAGCGATAACACCGCATCCCCCGAGCAAGACGGCCAGGGAACCGACAGCAAGAAAGTTCTTCATTCCTGCCTCCGCGACGAACCACACCGGTAGCGTAGGACCGTCTTTCCCCGGGTACCAAGCGTTAGGCGTTGACCACTAGGCGAAGACGGAAGGCGCGGTACGCCCACGGCAACCCGGATCACATCGGGCGTGACTCCCGGCCCGCATGCATGGGCGGACGGCACCCTGGCGCGTTGTCCTTTCCTGGGAGAGGAGGACCACCGTGATTCATTTCGCCCGTCTCGCGCGTTTCGCGCTCGTGGTCGCCGCCGCCGCCGGCCTGGCCGGTTGCGGCGTAGTAGCGCTGCCCTTCCGGGCGACCAGCGCCGTGGTCAAGGTGGTTCCCGTTGTCGGTGACGTGGCCGCCGCTCCACTGGATGTCACGGCGGATGTCCTCGACTAGAGGAATCGGCCGGCTGGCCACCCGGATCAGGCCGCTGCTACCAGGGTTGTCCGACAGGCAGGAGCGGGGGCGGCAGAGCTCTATTCCGCAACGGCTAGCATCGCCGCAGCTCCGCCTTCGTTCCAGCGAGGTCCAGGCCGATTGCACAGCACGGGGCAGGGCTCTTCAGGTTCGGGCGGGCCATCCTCATCGCTGGACGAGGCAGGAGGGTTGCGTACGGCATCGCGGATGAGTTCGCGCAGCCACGCTTCTTTGGAGACGAACTGAGCAGAGGATCGGCTGTTTGTCTCGGTCATGAGGGAAGCCGCCGCGTTCAGAGCCACGGCGCCGCGTCATGGGTTGAGAAAGGGGCGCGCCGATGCTTGGCCGAGCGCCGGCATCGGCGCGCCCGAAGGCTTATGCTGCTCGATGTTCGATCATCTCGGGGCGAGGCGCCGAACCCGAGCCAATGGCAATCTGGCGCGGCTTTGCCTCCTCGGGAACTTCCCGGACGAGGTTGATCGACAGAACGCCGTGCGCGTAGTCAGCATTCTGCACCTTGACGAAATCGGCCAAGTTGAAGCGCTGCACGAAGGCGTCGCCCTTGATGCCGCGGTGCATATACTCGGGACCCTGCGTTGCGGTCTTCTTGCCTTCGACGACGAGGACATTCTGCTGCGCCGTGATCGACAACTCCTCCGGGGTGAAGCCAGCTACAGCCATCTCGATGCGGTACTCCCCATCACCGGTCATCGCAATGTTGTAGGGGGGCCAGCTGTTCTCGGTATTCGATGACCGGAGCGAATCCTCCAGCGCACGGAACATACGGTCGAAGCCAACGCTGGACCGCGCAAAAGGCGAAAAGTCGTAAGTTCTCATAGCCACATCCTCCTCAGAGCAACATGGACACAAGACGGTTTGGGGGTGGTCGGCACCCCTGCCGGACCCTCATAGGCGTCCGGCGCAATCGAGCTAGGTGGCCGGATGGCAGGGATCAAGAGGGGCTTACTGACCGCGCCCTGCCATCCTCACAGCCCCACCTTGCCCGCTGCATTGTCCACGAAGAGGCTTCCCCGTCGGATGTAGCCTCGCAGCACCGGCAGGGACTTGTGACGGCTCTGGTTCTGGATGTGCGCTTCCGGCACGCCGGCCCGCGCTGCCGTGGTGATGAAGCCGCTGCGCAGGCTGTGGCCGGCATAGGTCTCGGGCGGGTATCCGGCCGCCGCGACAGAGGCCTTCACGACTCGCGCGACATCCCGATCCGAGAGGCGCGCGGCGCCCAGTCCGCCATGCCGGTTGACGCTGCGGAAGACGGCGCCGGCCTCGATGCCGGCAGCCTTCAACCAAGCGCCCAGCGTCAGGACGGGGCAGGTCCGCTCGGAGCTGCCGAAGGGGATAGCTATCTCGGTACCCCGGCCTTCCTGGTCCGTCTTCGCACGGCGCAGCGTGAGGATCAGACCCTCGGGGACGAAGGCGACATCAGCAGCATCCAGCGCCACCAGCTCCGATCGGCGCAGCGCCGCGGCGAAACCGACCAGGAGCAGCGCCCGATCTCTCAACGGGCGCAGGCCGGGCCGCTTCTCCAGCTTATCCACGGCATCGCGGATCACGGTCGACACCGCCGCGTCCTTCTTCTGCGGCGCCGTACCATGGGTGCGCCGGATCCCCTTCATCGTCTCGCGGATGGCAGGGTGGCCGGTGTCGATCCGATGGCCGGCGAGACGGTGTGCCTGCCCAATCGCCACCAGGCGCATGGAGAGAGACGCAGCCTTGTGGGTGCTGGCCCGCGCGGCGAGGAAGGTGCCGACCGTCTCAGGCGAGGCGGGGAGGGCGGTGCGCCCAGCCTCATCGCACCAGGCAGCGAAGTCTACCCAGGCGGCGCGATAGGCGCGGCGCGTGTTCGCGGCCGAGGCCTCGCGCGCATAGGCCAGCGCCTCGTCCGACATGGCTGGTGCCGCAGGCATCAGCAAGGCTGACGAGGCCGTCACGAGAGACATGCTGTTGGCTCCGTTTTCGCAGCTATCAGAACTCAAAGCGACTTTGCCGGGGATCATGCACCACGCCGCGGCGGCTGCCGGAGGGGGAGCCTTCCATCGTCCTGGGCTTCGCAGGAGGGAGGGAGGGCGCTGGCGTCGGCTCAGGCTCTGGCGCCTCATCTTCGGCCGACACGGGGTCATGCAGGAGCTTCGCCGTCCAGGCGCGCCGTTGGGCGACATAGGCGGCTTGCTTCGCCTCCTGCTCCGCAAGCCATTCGGCGCTTACGGGGACGCGGGCTGGGGGGTCGGGCCGGTCCATTGCGACAGCAGAATACCCGAAGATCTGAGGTCCGATAACCTATCATTGTCGGACACCAGAAGGGAGAGGAGAGGGGCCGTGGCGCCCGCCGTCCGTGCCCGGATGAGGCATTCGGCTCCCTTGATGGCTGTAGGCACGATAACTGCCATTGCTGCCCATGACGCAAGGGAGGCTCGGACTTCGTAAGAGCGGCCTCACCCGGCGGCCCAAGGTCAGCCAACCTATCCAGGACCGCGATACCAGTATCAATTATGCAACAGTGTTGCCGTGACCGCTGCGCCATATACCGAACGGCCCACAGTGCCCTTTGACGGCTCCGTCTAATTTTGTACCGATGTGGCAACGCTGGGGGGCGTTGGGGATGTCATTAGCGGTGATTGCCGGCGGCGGAGTTATGCCGCCCTCTCAAGGGATTGCCACAGGAGCGGGGCGCAGGTCCCAGGGACCGTACCTTTCGCGCGGCGGCCGCGCTGCTCATATCCTCGTGGCAGAGGATGAACCGACCATCAACGCGCTCATCGAGGAGCATCTCACCGATGCTGGATACCGGGTCACGACCGCGGTGGACGGCCTGGATGCGCTGCTCGCCCTCTCAACGGCGCGTTTCGACGTTGTCCTGACCGACATCCGGATGCCGAGGCTCGACGGTGTGGGGCTCGTGCGTCATCTGCGCGAGGAGCATCCGCAGCTCCCTGTGGTCGTGTTCAGTGGCCATATGAGCGAGCAGGACCGGCATGCGCTCTTGAGGATGAGAGTGCCCAGCGAGGCCATTCTCGAAAAGCCGTTTGCCTTCTCAAAGCTGCACGATGCGATCCAGATGGCGCTCCGCCGAGCCGCTTCGCAGTCCCTCCTAGGCCAAGGCTATGTGCAGGCTGAGATGTCCTGCGCGGGTTGAGTGGAGGAGTCTTCACCAGACCCGCCAGGACGGCGATCAGATTCTCGGGTGCGAATGGCTTCACCAGGAGGGGCGCGCTCACGTGCATGCTGGTACCGACATCATAGTAGCCGGTGGCAAACACGAAGGGTACGCCGAGGCTGGCAAGTCTGTCAGCGACAGGAAACACGGTGCTGTCACACAGCCTTATGTCGAGCACGGCCGCATCTATGGCGTCCTGAGTGCTCGTCTCATTGATCAGCCCTAAAGCCTCCTCGGTGCACGAAGCAGGCCCGACAACCTGAGCACCCGCGCCGTGGAGGCTTTCCTCGACCAGCATTGCGATCAGGGCTTCATCCTCCACCACGAGAATGCGCCGCCCTTCGATCCCTGAAACCACCGGACTATCCCCCAGGCAGCAGTCGCCGTGCCTGTTATTAAAATATCGAAACTATAACGTCCACAAAATTACCATTCTTCCGTTATTCCGGAACAGGTTCGAAGGGGCGCTTTTACTGGGACAGCCATGCATCAGCTGCTTCTAAGAAGAAGCTAGGAAGCAGCGTGAAGTCCGACTCTGGGGAGGAGCCCCGTTCGGGCTGCCTGCCTGGCAGTTGCTGGGGAACTCGTCAGGGGAGGTGGCGGAAGAGCAGCCGAGCACCTGGGACGCCTTCAGGAACGGCTCGCCTGGACGAACCCATCAGGCAATTCCTTGACGAGCCATAGACGCGGCGGAAGCATGCCTGCCAGCGGTTTCGGAGACGGTGCGGTGCCCCGGGCTCGCGGAGGCAGCTGCCCAGCGCCGGAGACCCTCTATCCCATGCCCTTTGTGGAACGCCCGGGCGAGCCCGTACTGCACTACGTCATCGATGACTTCACCGACCCCTGGAAGGACGCGCCCGTCCTGCTCCTGCAGCACGGCAATGGGCGGTCCGGGCGGTTCTGGTACCGCTGGGTGCCCTACCTTTCTCGGTTCTACCGGGTGGTGCGGCCAGACCTGCGTGGTCTCGGGCAATCCGGCCGCGACTTCGACCTGGCCACAGGGCTGACCCTGGAAGCGCTGGTGGGCGATCTGGCGGCGCTGCTCGACAGACTGGGAACGGCCTCCGTCCATTATGTCGGGGAATCGATGGGCGGCATTCTCGGCCTCGCGCTGGCTGCCACGCATCCGGAGCGGGTGCGAACGCTGACGCTGGTGGCAACACCGGTCTCGATCAGCGGCGGAATGAAGGAACGCTATGCCATGGGCCATGGCTCGCGGGTTGGCGCGATGCGGGAGATGGGCATCCGGCCCTGGGTGGAAGCAACCACGCGCGGCACGCGCCTGCCGGCAGATGAGCAGCCCGACCTGTTCCGTTGGTACGTGGACGAGTTCGTGGCCAACGACACCAACGTGCAGCTCCGCATGTCGGAACTGGTGAACGCCGCCGATGCCTCCGCCTTTCTGCCCCGGGTCAAGGCGCCGGTGCTGGGCCTCTACCCCACTGCCGGGCAGATCACTGATTCGGAGCAGGAGGCGCGGCTCAAGGCTGGGCTGCGGAACTTCGAGATGATCCATCTGCCTACCCCTTGGCACATGGTGCAGCTTCTGCACCCGGCAGAATGCGCGCGTCGGACGCTGGCCTTCTGCGCCAGCCATGATGGCATTGCCATCGAGGAGCCCTGAGAATGTCCGCCATACTGCGCCGCCATGCTCTTCTCGCCCCGCTTGCCGCCAGTCTGGCGCGGCCCGCTCTTGCCCAGGACCCGCTGGCCGGCTGGCCACCCCGGCCGGTGCGCTTTGTGGTTCCCTTCCCACCTGGTGGCGGGACCGATGTCCTGGCGCGGCTAATCGGTCAACGCCTATCGGAGATCTGGGGCAAGCCTGTTGTGGTGGAGAACCGGCCGGGCGCAAACGGCATCCTCGGCACGGATGTAGTGGCCAAGGCGCGGCCGGACGGGCTGACGCTGGGCTTCGTGCTGGCAACTCATGCCATCAACCCGCTTCTTTACCGCAGCCTACCCTACGACACGGACCGCGACATCGCACCCGTCACACTGGTGGCAGAGTACCCGTACATCCTCACCGTGAACACGGCGGTCCCGGCAAACAGCATTCCAGAACTGATCGCACTCGCGGGCTCGAAGCCGGGGGAGATCTCATACGCCTCCTCCGGGAACGGCAGCGGACCACATCTGGCAGGAGAGATGCTAGCGCAGATGGCGGGAATCCGGCTTCTGCATGTGCCTTATCGCGGTGCCGGGCCGGCAAACAACGATCTGGTCGCGGGCCAGGTGAGCATGATGTTCAACAACCTGCTGGCAGCCGCGCAGTTACTCCGTGCGGGAAATCTACGTGTGCTGGCTGTGGGCACCCCGGAGCGGTCCGCTGCCCTGCCCGACGTGCCGGCTTTGGCAGAGTTCCTGCCGGGCTTCGCCGCGACGGGCTGGTATGCGGTGGTCGCACCCGCTGCCGTGGCCCCGGAGATCATCGGGAAAATCCAATCAGATGTCGCGACCATTCTGCGCGATCCGGAGATGCGCCAACGGCTGGCACCAGACGGAGCGGTGCCGGTGGGGAATACGCCTGCCGCGTTCCGCGACTTTATCCAGCAGGATCGCCACCGCTGGGGGGCAGTCATTCGGACGGCCAATGTGCAGTTGGAATAGCGGCATGGCCGAGACGATGCTGAGACGCCAAGGGTTCTGCACATCAGGATTGTCAGAACTCAAAGCGCTTTTGCCTTGGATCATGCACCAGTCCGCGTGACCGCCGTGGCGGGGTGCCCTGCATCGTTGTGGGGCTCGAAGGTGCGCGGGGCGGTGATGGTGATGGATCCGGCGCCTCTTCCTCGTCCGGCACGGTGTCGTGCCCGAGCTTTTGCACCCAGGCACGCCTCTTTGCCGCATAGGCTTCCTGCTTCGCCTCCTGCTCAGTAAGCCAGGCGGCGGTCGGTATCGTCGGCAGAGGCCTCTCGTGCTCGTCCATCTCTCAAGCCAGCTATGGATCACTCTTTCCAGACATGTTGCTTACTCCTGTCGCTCAGCCCTGTTTTGACCGTTGGGGGACACCCTCTGGCAGTGGCACCCAATCGCACTTCTGTTCAGTCCAGACCGCGACATGGGGGGCGGGGAAGTCGGTACTGGCGAAGGCTCCAACTGCCACCGCGATTCTCTCGGGCCACAGGTCCAATTTCCAGTACACCGTGGAGCCGCATTCCGGGCAGAAGACCAATTCCATGCTCCGGCCAGCATCCGAGGTCCGCCGGGAACGCTTAGAGACGCCTTCAGGCCTCACCTGCTCCTGGCCGAAGTAGGCAGCCACGCCGTAGACGCTGCCCGTACGCCTTTGGCACTGCGTACAGTTGCAGAGCACTACCCTCCACGGTTCTCCCCTTCGCAGGTGGCCCGGAGCCGGCCGCAGGCACAGGTAGCAGTGCGGGTCAGCATGAGCAGTTCCCTCCGGCGTGGAGCCGCCGCCGGCGACGTTAGCAGCGAGCCTGCTTGGAAAGGACTGGGTAATGGTCCTGCTCAGGGACTAACTGGCCCAGAGCGCGCCGAGGGAACGCACCCAATCGACAATAATTTTTAGCTCGCATAACGTTTCGCGAAAGACACGGGACGTGATGGTGGAACGACGGCACCTGAGCAGGCGACGCAGGATCGAGGAAGCGGAGATCACCTTCGATCACACCTCTCTCAAGGTCATGCTTCTTGACCTCTCAGACACGGGCGCGCGGGTCACCCTCTACACCCCCTCGGATGTGCCGGAGGTGGTGTCGCTACGGCTCCCCGATGGGTCCATTCGTGTCGCGTGCCGCCGCTGGCAGCGGAATGATGAGGTTGGGTTCGAGTTCCTGACGCCCATCGCGGCGTAGCGTCCCAACCTCCTGTCCATGCCCAGCTGGTATCCGGCAACCATTGTTCCGGACCGAAGGGGCCGGAATAGGCTGCCCCATGGACGCCAGCGAGCCCCCTGCCCCGCCCGGATCCCTGCGGCTGCACACCAGCCTACTGGGCGACCTCCTCGTGACCGGCTGGTGGAAATGGCGGTGCTACTTTGCCCTGAATCGCCGGTAACTGCCATTACCATGCACCAGAAAGGAGCGGTTGGCGGGTCGGAAGGAAGTTCGAAGACGCGCTTCGCAATTTTATTTGGGCCCGACCCAATTTACTCATTGACCAATATCCTCGCTTCCCCTAAGTACCTTCCATGAGCAATGGTGGCCCCGAGTTTCGTGCCGCATTGACCGCCCTCGGTTTTTCCGAGGCTCGGGCGGAAGCTACCATCCGCTATCTTGGCGAAAATGGTGAGGTACTCCGGGGCGGGCGGGGCCGTCGTCGCAAAGACGACCGTGCGTGGGCGGCCAGGGACTATGCCGTCACGATCCTTGGGCTTGGCGCCATCAAACCGATTGACGCTCCGTCTGTAGCAAGGGCTTTAGGGGAGCTTAGACATACCGCCTCCAGCCTCCACACCACCATTCGGAATGATGTCGGCGAAGTTACCGCCATTCAACAGGTTCCGGACCGCATCGTTGATGTGTCTCTTCGGTCTGTGTTGGCGGCGCAAATGGAACTTTTGGCCGAGAATACGACCGAGGAACGGCAGGTGCTGCGTCAGGCTGCACAGGGTCTCTTCATTCGCCTTGATGCTGACCGTCTTGAGGCTTCTGTCCCCTTCCAGTTTGCAGGCGATGTATGGGGGTTGGACCAGTTTGGCCCCCCGCAACCCAACCTGCTTCTCCCTGAGCCTCCCCGACTGTCTTGGGGCTTCGAGGTGAAGCTGGAAATTGAGATCGTCTTCATTGCTGCCGACCTGCTGGCCGAGACTAGGGCCCAGCGGAACGGCGGCTTACTGCCGCCCAAGGGTGAGGAGCCGACGAGCAACTCCGATCCCAAAGACGGCGCCCATCATGAATACAACGACGCCTCGGACCCTGGCAGGTCCGAGGCGTCTAGTTGTGCTCGTGATGGTACTACCCAGTCGCACCTTACTCATGCGTCCAGGCCGTCAGACAGCCTGCATGGTAAGGAAAACGGGAATTTCGCACAATCGCGAATTTCCGTGAGCGGCTGGTCCCCCGAAATCGCTCGTCAGAGGACCACCCCGAAATGCCCGCCCTTGATGGCCTGATCCCCCTTCCGGCCGTGCCCGCCGCTGTCCTGAAACTAACCGGGACCGAAACAGACCCCATCGCCCGCGCCTCCGTGCGTGAGCGCCGGGTGCGTGCCGTCGTCGCCCAGCAACCGGACCTTGCTGCCCGGATCGGCGGGCGCCTGTTTGTGCTGGACCAGGAACCGAAGCTGCGCGCCATCGCCGCGGCCCTGGGGCTCACGCTCCCGACGTCCGCGGCGAAGCCCTCCCGTGCCCATCGCGCCTCGTCCTCCAACGGTGAGGCGGCGGTCGCGGCCTGAAAAGGCCAGCTTAAAATGCCGCCGCCCACCCCCGGCCTGTCAGGGCCGAAGATGGGCGGGGCGGTACTGCTACAGGGATAATGCGACAACTCTACACGCCCAACTGAAATAGCAGTTCTGCCAAGGTCATTTCAAGTCCAGCGACCGTCGCCCGCGAGGGAGGCGAGACATGCGCTTTTCGTCCCATAATAACCGCAGCGGCTATGCACCTCGCCCCGGTGTTGCCTGCCTCGATCAGCCTGGGCAGATCTCCAAGCTGATCGCTGCCCTCGACGGCACCGGCCATGCCTTTGCCCTGCCACTCTACCGAGCCGCCCTGGCGGGCGAACTGGCAATGGCGGCTCTCCTGCCCGGCGGGCGCGTGCCGACCCGCCTGTTGGACCACACTCGCCCGCCGACTGTGATCGTGGTCTCGGGCGATCCCGCTAATCCGACCGAAGCAGCCTCCCCTCCCGAGGCGTTCCCCCAGGCGCGTCGCCTGCTGGCTTGGTCCGCCTCCGTCATGCTCCATGCAACTGGCGGGAAGGAGGCTCATTATCGGGCGGTCGTGGCCGGGGCGAAAGCCTGGCGCCGGGTCCTGCTGATCGAGACGGCGACCTCGCAGGAAGATGCATGGCTTGCCTTGGTAGAGGCTGAACGTGAGCGCCGCCTGGCTTCCGGCCGCGTCTTCCCGGCGGTCTGCATCAGCGCCCGTCCCCGCGGTGGCGTGCATCCCGTGTGGGGGACGCAGGCATGAGCCCCGCCCCTATCCGCCTGACGCTTCTGCCGGACTTGCCGAATGCTGACGGCGAGCCGCGCGCCGGCTTGGTCCTGCCGCTCCCCCCTAACTCCACCTCCAGGCGCGCTGCCCTCGCGATCTTTCCCAGCGTGACTGCTGCACTGATGGAGAAGGTGCGACTGGAAGGGGGCGCGGCATGAGCGGCTTGAGCGCTCCTCCTCCCTTCCGCCCTGTAGGCGATGTTTTAACCGAGGTGGTGCAGCGCGCGGCAGAAGCGGTGATGGTCGAGCGGGTATCCGTTCGGCCGATCCGTGCCGGGTTCGCCTATGCGTCAATCCGGCTGCGGGACGTGTCTCTCAACGGCATCGAGGCGACGCGCGATACCTCTGGCCGCGTCACCTTAAAGTGCCCGATGCAGCGCGATCGCCATGGCCGTGAGTGGCCGGTCTTCGCGCTGCAGCCCCGTGCCTTAGAGGCTGCCACCGCCGCGGTCGCCGCGGTCTGGCCGCCCCCCAATTGCGGGGGCGCCGGTTGACCGAAACCATCACGATCTTCCGGACTACCCCGACCCCCCAGGGGGCGCCGCGCTACGCCACGAAGCAGTGGATGTGGTCGGCCTCCTCTGGGAGTTGGAGCAAGTTTTCCTACGATGCTGGTGCGCAATTCACGGCCGAGGAGCGCCAAGTGGCGTGCCTCGTGGATGTGGCTTCGGTGGTGGAGGACAGCCGTCACGACCCCCGCGTTTTTGTCGTGCGCGGCAAACTGCTGCCCGAGGCGCTCGCGGCTCTGGCGGAAAACCCGCAGTATCGGTTCCGGCGGGCCAAGAAGGTCAGCAAAACCGGCAAGGCGGCGACGCTGGCCGAGGTGGCCCGTCGCTGGGTGATGATCGACATCGACGGGTATCCCATGCGGGATTCCGCCGATCTCGCCACAGATCCGGAAGAGGTCATCGAAAGCGCTATCCGCGACCTGCTACCACCCTGCTTCCATGACGCGGCTTGCTTCTGGCAGCTCTCCAGCTCGGCAGGGTTCGTGGCCGGTGTCCTCAAGGTTCACTTGTTCTTCTGGCTCGCGGAACCGATCAGCAACGAGGACTTCAAGCTCTTCCTGCACGTTCATGCCCCCGGCGTGGACCGCGCTCCCTTCAACGCTGCTCAACCCCATTACATTGCGGATCCTGTCATTGAAGGTGGCCACGATCCGCTCCCCCGCCGGACAGGCTGGATCAAGGGGCTGGATGATGAGGTGACGCTCCCGGCACTGGACTTGGCCGCACTGCGGGCAGCCATCCATAAGCGCCGGGAAAAGGTCGCGACCGGCGCCGGCCTCGATCCCTTCGCTGCTCGCACTGTGGCGGGCGCGCTGGCGCTCCTGGGCGATGGTGAGGGGCGTGAGGGGTGGCACTCTCCGCTGCGCCGGGCCACCCTGCTTTATGCGTACCAGACTTCGCCCAAGAACCGAGACGACGATGCAGTAAAGGTCGCGTGCCGGGACGCGATCCAGGCTGCGGCAGAGCGCGAGCCGGGGCAGCACGCGGCGGCCGACCTCGCCCGGTTCGGCTCCGACGCTTACTTGGATTCTTTGCTCGATGGCGCCTTCGCCTGGATCGATGCCACCAAGCGCGAGATGCCGGAAGGCGTTGTCCCCTATCACGAGGCGCCCGCACACAGCGTTGAGGACGCGCGCGGCGCCATCACTGGGCAGGTCGGGGATTTCCTGACGGCGGCGACGGCCTGGCACAACCTGCCCGAGGAGAAGCGGATTGATCCGCCTCAAGTTGGACTTGCGATCGAGGTTGGAGGTGGGAAGTCCACCGTCACCCGGGCCGAGGTAAGCCCCTGGTCCGAGCAGCAGGAAGCGGCGCGACTTCCCCACCGTGTTCTCTTCGGCGTGCCAACCGTGAAGCTGGGCGGCTTGGCTGAGCAGGCGGAATCGCACTTCGCGGACATGCCTGGCCGGAAGGTGGCCATCCATCGCGGGCGCAGTCAGGTCGATCCCAAGAATCCGGATCAGAAAATGTGCGCCGATTTGGATGCCGTGAAGCTGGCGGTCTCGGCCGGAGAAAGTGTCGAAACCGCTGTGTGCGGCAGCGGCAAGGACGGGAAGCCCTCATGCCCCTTCCGGAAGGGCGAGAACCAATGCGGCTACTACCGCCAGCAGAAGGCGGTTGCCGAGGCGGATGTGGTGATCGCGGCGCACGAAGCAGTCTTCCATATGCCCGCTGGCGTGAAGAAGAACCTGGGCCTGGTCGTGATGGACGAGGCCTGGTGGCAAGACGGGGTGAAGACTGGCCGCTTTGTCTTCGTGGATGACCTGATCGACAGCGTGAAAATGTTCCCCGTGCTGAAGCATACGCCGGGCGGGCAGCAGATTCCTGACCGGGAGGGAACGGGGGATCTCCTCCAATTCCGCGAGCAATTAGCGCATGTGCTGTCGGCGGCACCGGAGGGGTATCTGCAGGCCAGTGCTCTGCGCGCAGTCGGGCTGACCGCGGCCGATTGCGCTGCGGCAGCCGGACTGGAGTGGAAGCGCAAGCGGGAGAAACTGATGCGCCCGGGCATGTCGCCCGAGGACCGCCGCGCTGCAGCCGCGGAGGCCGGCATCAACGCGCAGATCGTCCGCCTCGCGGGCATGTGGTCGACCCTGGAGGAGTTGCTGGCAAGCGGGGCGGAGGCCACCGGCCGTGCCGAGATGGCGTGGCAGCAGGACCGTGAAGGGAAAGACCGCTGGGCCATCTGCCTCAACACCTTGGACAAGGTGGTGGCGCCTGTCCTGGGCGTGCCGGTGCTGCTGCTGGACGCAACAATGCCAACGGGTCTCGTGCGGGCCTATCTGCCACGCCTTGAGGCAGCTCCTCCGGTGCGGGTGAAGGCTCCTTTTATGGAGGTGCGCCAGGTCCGCGGCGGCTGGGGGAAGACCACGCTCCTGCCTGGGCGGATCACGATCAAACTGGACGAGCACGCGCAACCCAAGGCCTACGCGCCCGGGGATACGACACCCCGCCCCCTGCCCTCCACGCTGGCCGAGTTGCGGGATTTTGTGGCGGGAGAGACCCGTGGCGAGCCCGCCCTCGTCGTCACCTACCAGGACGCCGAAGCCGCCTTCGCTGGGCTGTCAGGGGTGGAGACGGCACACTTCAACGACGTCGCCGGTAAGGATGGGTGGAAGGATGTCCGGTATCTTTTCGTCATCGGCCGTCCCCGCCCCCGTTCCGACCAGGTGCGGGTGCTGGCAGCCGCCCTGACGGGTGAGCCGGTCGAAGTCGCGGAGAGCCACAAGGAAACGCGCGGCGTCCGGCTGGTGGACGGGAAAAGCGGCACTGTCGAGGTCCGCGCTTATGCCAACCCGGCCGCTGAGGCGGTGTCCGCCGCCATCACCGACGCCGAGGTGATCCAGGCGATCGGCCGCGCCAGGGGCATCAACCGCACCGCGTTCAACCCTGTCCGGGTCTGGATCCTGGCGGACGTGGTGACACCCTTGATCGTGGATGAGCTGCTGGATTGGCGCGATATCGCCCCTTCGGTGGTGGAGCGGATGGCCTGCCGGGGGATCTTCCTGACGAGCCCAGCTGATGCCGCCAAGGCTTACTCCGACCTGTTCCCGACTATTGAAGCCGCGAAGAAGGCGCTGCAGCGGGGAGGAGTCGCTAAGGCCGATTTCGGGGACAATCCCCTAAGAATATCTCTTCTTAGGAGAATGTCCCCGAAATCCCCTCTGAGGTTCACCTACCGCCCCCCTGGAAGGGGACAGCAGACGCGCCAGGGCTGGGCGCGGCCCGAGATGGATCCGGAGGATGTCTGGCGCTTCCTGGAAGATCACCTGGGAGAGATGGCCGTCTTCACCCCGGAGGAACCGGAGCCTGAGCCTCCTGAGCCGCCCCAGCCGCCGGGAGGGCAGCCCTGCCCCTCTGACGAACCGCCGGAAGGGTCACCAGAGCCTGCTGAGGCGCCTGGAGGGGTCGGGAGCCCTGTCGGGGTGCCGATCCGGGTGCCAGCGGGCTCCGTGGTGCTGGATGAGGCTGAGTTCGAGCCGGCGGGCGGGTTCTGTGCGGTCCCGGGTGGGGTGCCCTTGGGCCGGTTCCCGGAGGATCCCCCGGTCACGCTGCGACCACACAACACGCCCAAATCAGAGGGATTCAACGAACGTCATGCGTGGAAATAGCAGGGCGGCGGAGGATTCTCGCCTGGAGCAGCAGCGGCTACGGGCCGAGCAATATCGCGAGCGGCGCCGTCGCGGGGCCGTCCTCGTCCCTGTCGAGGTCGAGCGGCGCGACCTGGCCGCCTTGGAGGGCCTGGGAATGTTGGATCCGGGAGAGCGCGATCCGCAGGCGATTGCGGCGGCCGTGAACCGCTTTCTCGCCGGAGCTGGGGCGGTTGCGGCACTGGGGGATGTGTGGTGGCCGGTGGCAGAGTAAGGGGCGTGGAGCTTGCCCATCATGGTTAAGCCCGATGCCGTACCTGCCAACGTCCTCATGCCGACTGGCCGAAACTTGCCCAGTGGATGGGCAGCCTTCATTGCGCTGCGCCGACCGGTTGAGGAACCGGCGCCGCGCCGGCATGGCAACACGATCCATGGGCGCTACAGTCGCGAGGGGATCGCTACCCGGCGCCAACATAGAGTTCTGTGGCAATGGCTGCGGGACGGCTGCCGAGGCCCCTCACCGCTGCCGCGGCCGATTGGCTGGAGAGGCTTTCGCGGCACCTTCCGCGCGCGCGCGAGGCCAGGGCGAGAACCTTGGCTGAGACTGAGGCCGACCAGGGCCAGGGCTGGCACGAGCCGCCGCGGCCTCGGCGGGACCTGATCGGGCGACCATCGTCTTTCTCGCCCGAAATGGAAGCGCGCATCGTGGACAGGCTGGCAGACGGGGTGCCACTGGCCAGGATGTGCCGGGAACCGGGGATGCCGGATCCTGAGACCGTGCGGCGCTGGCGGCGCTCTAACCCCAGCTTTGATGCCCTGTTCCACGTCGCCCAGGTCGAGGGGTGGCGCGAACTGGCGCAGCGGGTCGTGGAGGACGTGGAGGCGGCGCTGGCGGCCGGCGCATCGGTAGAGCGGGCGCGATTGATGTTCGATGCGCGGCGATGGCTGTTAGCGCGCCAGGCGCCGGAGTTTTTCGGGTCCGGGCGGGCGCGGCGTCGCCGCCAGCGGGAGATGGATCGCTCAGCCTGAGTGGGGTTTCCCGCAAGTTGCAGGAAACTCGTCTGGAGGGTCGCCCCGGCGGCGGGCGAGAGTTTGAAAAGCCGATACGAATTAAGTCGTAACGAATGGCCATTCTGTAGAATTAGATTAGAATTAAGTCGGAACGATTCGGCGCCCGGTCGGCGGAGTTTTCGGAAGCCCTGAAAGGGCTGGCCGTCCAGCCCGGCCCGCCTGGCGGTGTTTGGCCGTACCCGGCGGCCGCCCTAAGCTTCCCGCCGGAAACGTCGGGAACTAACCTTCATGCCCACCCCCTCACGCCGCGACGTCCTCAGCGCAGCCCTGACGGCCTCTATCCTGCCGGCCGGCGCCCGTGCCCAGACGGCTTGGCCCAATCGCCCGATCCGGGTTGTCGTATCCTATGCTCCCGGCGGCGGCGTGGACGTCCCAACCCGTCTCCTGGCCGAGCACATGGGCGCCGCGCTTGGCCAGCCACTCGTCGTGGAGAACCGTGGCGGAGCCACCGGCTCCATCGGCGCAGCAGCCGTCGCCCAGGCCGCACCGGACGGGTACACGATCCTCTCCGACGCCTCCGGCCAGGCGCTCAACCCCGCACTGATGTCGAACCTTTCCTTCGACTACGTCACTGCCTTCGCGCCGATCGGACGCGTTTGCACCCTGCCACAGGTGCTGGTTGTGTTGCCGGGTGGGCCACAGAGCCTGGCCGCGCTGATCGAGCGCGCGCGCGGTAATCCCGGCCTGACCTATGCCTCCTCCGGCATTGCCTCGGGCCCGCACCTAGCCGGCGCGGTGCTGTCGCGCCGCGCCGGATTGGGCCTCACACATGTTGCCTATCGCGGCTCCACGCCCGCCATGCAGGACGTGCTTTCGGGCGCCGTGGACATGGCCTTCTCCACCACACCCCAGGCTGTTCCCCTGGTGCGTGAGGGGCGCCTGCGCGCCCTCGCCGTCACAACGCGCGAGCGGCTGCCCTTCCTTCCGGAGGTGCCAACTGTGGCGGAGGGGGGCTTCGAAGGCTTTGACGTGAACGAGTGGGTGGCGATGTGGGCTCCTGCCGCAACGCCGGTCGCCGTGCTCGACCGCCTGAACGTTGCCCTCAACGCCGCCCTCGCCGATCCCGCACGGCGCGACCGGATGCTCAACGGCTTCGGCGTCCTGCCGACCGGAGGCAGCCGCGATGATCTGGCCCGCTTCGTAGCCGAGCAGCGCGTGGCGATGCGCGAGGTGGTGCGCGCGGAGAACATCCGCCTGGAGTGAGGGCACTCGGCAACTCCGAGCCTACCTGCAACATGTAGATCCGGCTTCTCGTCGACTGGCTTATTATCAGCGGCCTAAAGCGCGCTGGACTCTGGACGGCGGATGGAAGCGGCTCTGCCGGCAAGGCGGCAGCAGCTTCCCTGTGTAGAGCCAGGCATCCACCAGCCGCACGATCTCCCCGATCTGGCCGATCCGCCCCATGACCCCCGCGGCCTATGCGGGAAGCCGTCCAAAGTGAAGGACAGGTTCATGCCCTTCTCATTCGAGACGATGGACGCGCCCCGATATTCATAGGTCGGGCCGCCTTGTGGTCCCTGGCTTTCACGATGCGGGGCCGGCGGTCGGGGGAAGGGAGGTTACAACCCACGCATAGCGGAACGCTGGTAGACCAGTAGGTCGAGGACAGGCGTCTTCTCCCGCCCTAGCGCGAGACCGATCAGGTGATGTGTCTGCCCCCGGTGGTGCGTTTGGTGATTGAACAGGTGGGCGAGCACCTGATGGAGAGGCTGGGACTGCGGTGCGCCGCTCGTCGTGGCGTAGTCGAGGGGCTGCGCAAAACGCTCTTCGCTCAGGCCATCGACGAACGTGATGATTGCCTGATCCTGTGACTGCCGTGCGGCACTGAGTTCCTTGAAGTCCTCGTGGAGAATCTCGTTCAGTCTCGTGCCGTGCGGGCTCACCCCCTCCAGGCGGCTCGTCCAGAGGCGATCCGTCACGAGGAGGTGGTTGAGGGTCCCGAGCAGCGATCCGAAGAAGGCGCCTCTATCCTCCGCCAGAGCTTGCGGCGTGAGTTGGGCGGCGCAGTCGTAGACGCGCTCATTCGCCCAACGATTGTACCGCGCGAGCATGCGGAAGTGCTCCTGCCGAACGCTCATAGAGGTGCTCCTCATGCTGGCTGCTACAGCATGACGGTATGGTACCGTCTGTTAGGTTCCATCCACTAGCCTTCCGTGATGCCGCGCTCTATCTGCACGCCGTGACCCACGAGCGCCGCTACGATCCTGCACCCTGTACGACGTGGCTGATCGACCTGTTGCGGGTGGTTGGGTCCACCTACCGGGCCGCGGCTGGTGAAGGGCTCCCCGGACCGCCTGCATCGAGCGGACCGTAGCGGCCTATGTCGCCGCCGGAGGAGGATGCCTTCGAGCGGCCCGAGTGAGCCCGGGCGGGCTGCGGTCAGGGATTAGCGGTGCACGGCCCAGTAGCCGATCGCACCGCCCGCCAGCAGCCCGACTGGCGCGGCCATCAGAAGGAGGATCTGCGAGAGCGTCATTCCTTCGCCCCTTCCACGAACAAATCATCACGGGCAGCCATGGGCGGGTCAGTCACGCCCCGTTCCTACGCTTTTCCTCAACAATGCCGAGTTGCTGCCGCAGTTGGGCAAGCTGTGTATTGATCTCATCACACCGGGGCTGGGTCTTGACCATAGACGCCTCCGACTCCTTCAGTTCCTTCTTGTGCTCGGCGCTCGTGGGCGCCTTGTTCTCGGTCACGCCATATCCCTCCCCTTCCCCGTCCCCAGAGCCATCTCCCGGGCAGCAAGATCCCGAGGCCACGGCCCGTGCTGTGGTCGCGCACCTGGCGCGGGCGAATTACGTCATCCTGCACGGGCCGACGCTGAAGCCGCACAGCTCCAGTGGCTTCTTGCGGAGCCCTGGCAGGCCGCCTCCGGAGTGATCCGAGTGCCCCTGCCCACCCCCTACGGACAGAGGCACTCGGATTGGGATGCGCAACGGGCGCGGGGTGAACCGTAAGATGCCTGCGCAGCACTCCACAACCATCGCGTGTGTCTGATCACCAAAGGTTGTGGCCTCCCCCACTGAAGTGGGCCGCCCCGAGATATGGCTTTGAACCGGAGGGGGACCGAGATGGCGAGCAAGAGACACAAGCTTGAGAAGGTCGTAGCCAAGCTGCGGCAGGGAGATGTTGGTTAGGATCAGTGAAGAGGATCATAGGGCCGTTCCACCCTGCCAGGCCCGCCCGGCTCGGACACGTCACCTGAGCGCCAACGGCCGGCCGCAGCCGCAGTCGTTGCCACCAGGATCCCGGCAAGAGCGAGATTGACGATCCGCGAGGCCCAGGGGTCGCGCAGCACGCGCGAGAGGGATGCGCCAGCCAGCAGCCAGCCAATGTGGATGAGCACGATCATAACCGCGAGCACGGCCGTTTCGATCAGCGCCTCTGTAGCGGGAAGCAGGCCTTCGAGCCTTGAACTCGCGAATACGGCGGCGATGGCGACGTAGGCCTTGGGATTGGCAACGGCCAGCAGCAGACCGCCGAGCAGCGACGGGGCTGGCGCGGCCGGATCCTGCTGTGGAAGCGGTGGCGCCCGCGCAATCTGGATGGCCAAGTAGAGGATGTAGGCTGCCGACAGGGTGGCCAGCACCGGCGCGAGCCGCGGGATCGACAGCAGCATCGCGAAAACGCCTGTCGCAACGGCCAGCAGGACCGCGCCCGTGCCCAGGATCAGGCCGAGGGCATACCCCAGCGATCGGCGAAGGCCGAAAGCCGCGCCGACCGCTGCCACGCTCATCGTGGACGGTCCCGGGCTGCCCATGAGGGCGGCGGATGTGAGCACCAGTGCCCAGATGCCCGCCCAGGAAGCAGCCTGCTGATCCATTGCCGATCCTGTAGAGTGACCATGATGCCGGGCAGCTTCATCGAGCATGGCGAAGGTCGTCTTGAAGGGTCGTGCGAGGCGACGCGGGCCGGCGCGCACATTCGCATGGGGCCGAGCAGCAGCGGCATCGAACGCCTGGAAGCCCGCTTCATGGGCCACGCCTTCGCGCCGCATCGCCACGACACCTACGCGATCGGCGTCACGCTGTCGGGCATCCAGACGTTCCGTTACCGCGGCGTGCTCCGGCGCTGCCTGCCGGGCCAGTGCCACGTTCTGCACCCGGACGAGTTGCACGACGGCGAGGCAGGGAGCGATGCCGGGTTCGCCTACCGCATCGCCTACGTCGATCCCGCCCTGGTCCAGCAAGCCCTCGGCGGGGCGCCGCTGCCGTTCGTGGAGGATCCCGTGCTCGACTTGGCTGGCCCCCAGCGCGTCCTGCTGCAGCCGGCCTGGGAGATGCAATGCTCGCTGGACGGAGTCGGCCAGGTCGATGCCGTCGCCGCCATCGCCGACATGCTCGCAACCGCTTCGGGCACCACGCCCCGTCCTGGGACACTTCCCCTCCAGGCGCTGTGGGAGGTTCGGGACCGCCTCGCCGCCGATCCGGTGTCCTGGCCGTCGGCCGCTGCGCTGGAGCGCTTGTCCGGCCTTGACCGCTGGACTCTCGCGCGCGGGTTCAGGGCGGCTTTCGGCACCAGCCCCAGCCGGTTCCGCACGATGCGGCAGTTGGACCAGGCACGCCGGCTGATCGCCCGAGGGGCGCCGCTCGCCGAGGCTGCTATGGCCAGCGGCTTCGCGGACCAGAGCCACCTCTCGCGGCAGTTCAAGCGCTCCTACGGCTTGACGCCGGGACAATGGGCGGCAGCGCTGCTCCAGCGCAGCTCAGAGGCCCCGCCATGATATCGCTGCAGGGGTGCCACCCAGAACGGCATGGATGTGGAAGGGAGGCGCCTATGCGGCTTGCTAAGCACAACAGCTAGCCGTTTTTGAATGCTGCGGTGCACACGCTGCACAGCAGATAAGCAAACGGCGTTGGAGAGCCCAGATTTCCACTGCCCCGTCGCGAGAACGTCAGGCCCAAAGGGACGAGGGCCGCTCATCATGGGAACGGGAGAGGGCTTTTCCTCTTCCGTCGTGTGACTGGCGTTTCCTCCCTAAACTCGGCGGTGGCTTCGGCTGCCGCCCTTTTTCCCATTGGCCGTTCCATGAGGCGTCAGCCGCGCACGAGGCCCCAGCGATCAGCAGAAGAGGAGAAGGCCCGGCTGGCCGCTCGGCAGAGGGGAAAGCTTCTGCAGGTGGTAATCAGCCGAGAACTGGATAACCGAGGGATCACCACCCAGGCCGCGGTCGGAGAAGCTGTGGGGCTGCCGGGGACCAAGGCCGTCACGCTGCTGAGCAAGAGAACCTTGCGAGAGGACGACCTGGCGGAACTCGAAGCTGTCGCGGCTCGGCTGGAAGTCCAGGTGCCGCCGCGGTGACGAGGCGGGATGCAGTTGTTGTGACAGGCGAGTGAACTATCCTCGGACCCCCTAGCCCACTTCTCTCCCTTTCGGTATTTCTGATGCACCGTTTTGGCACCGTAGAGGTGTAGAGGAAGTATGGGAAAGATACTGGTTTCAGGCGGAATCAAGGGGGGGATCGGCAAGTCCACCCTGGCGGCGAACCTGGCGGTTCTAGCGGCGCGTGTCGGCAAGGAAGTGCTGCTGGTGGATGCGGACCCGCAGGAGACCACTGCTACCTGGGCGGCAGCCCGTGGTGAGCAGCCGGGGGAGCTGGCGCCGGTCACAACCGTGACCATTGTCGGTAAGCAGATCCGGGAAGAGCTGAAGCGCCTAGCCGACAAGTACGATGTGGTGATCGTGGATGCGGGGGCCCGGGACACCAGCACCCAGCGCGCGGCCCTCTCCGTCGCTAACCTAGTCTTGCTCCCCTTCCCTCCCCGCGGGCCGGACCTCTGGACCTTGGACGCTGTGGCCCAGACAGTCAGCGATATCCGCACCATCAACGAGGGGCTACGGGCTGTGGCCTTCGTAAACCGGGCGGACCCGATCGGCAGTGACAATGCCGAAGCGGAAGCAGCCTTTGCAGAGCATGCTGAGGTAATCGAGGCGGCCCCAATACGGGTCGGAAACCGGAAGGGGATCGCCACCAGCCACTTGATGGGGCTGGCAGCCTGCGAGGCCCAACGCCCGGACGGCAAGGCCGTAGCGGAGTTAGATGCACTCTTTCGGTATGCCTTTGATACCACCAATGCACCGTAGAAGTGCCTTAGAGGTGCATAGATGACCAAGCCCAGCAAGTTCAGTCGGCCACAGCGCGAGCCTACCTCAGCCGAGGTCGAGCGGGTGATCGCCAAAGCTGAGACCCGAGATGATCCCGCCGTCGTGGCGGCACCTGAGGCAGAGGTGCGCTTCACCATGGTTCTGCCGTCGAGCATGTCGGAGCGGGTGGACAAGGCCAGAAAGGGAGCAGGTGGCATGGCCCGGCTAGCCTGGATCCGGCTAGCTATTGCCGAGAAGCTGAACCGAGACGGTGTGTAAGTAGTATCTACCATGAACCGTGAATATACCGTCACGGTGCATTAACGGTATCCTCTAAGGGTCAACTGTGGGCTTGGGCCGGCAGGTGGCGCAGTTCCAGCCGGTGCTATCACCCCACCAGCGCCGCCCCTGGCAGGCCCTGCAGAAGGCGCCGGACGAGGGCGTTGGTGCCTACCCAGGACGAGGGGCGAAGGCGGTTGGGATCTTGAGGCAGGATCACCGACAACTGGGCCCCGGCTGATCTGGATTGCTCCGCGTTAAGAACCACAGCCCGGGCGCCCCGCCTTGGGTGTCCTGCGGCCTATCCCGGGCCCGCCGCGCGCAAGGGCCGCGATGGAACCCTACATCCTCCTCCTCGCTGGCCTCGGCGTCCTCATCCTCCTCACGGCTTGGTTGCCGATGCTGCTGAAGGAGGCCCCGCTCTCATTACCCATCGCCTGCGTGGTCATCGGGGCCGGGATATTTGGACTGCTGCCGATCCCGGGGCTGCCGCCGAACCCGGTGGAGTACCGCTCGTTGACAGAGCGGCTGACGGAACTCGTCGTCATCATCTCCCTGATGGGAGCCGGACTGAAAATAGACCGGCCCTTCGCTCTGGGGAGTTGGGCGATGACCTGGCGGCTGCTGGGGCCGGGGATGCTGCTGACAATCGCGCTGCTGGCGATCGCCGCGCACCTGCTGCTTGGCCTGGGCGCGGCGGCCGCCGTTCTCCTGGCCGCGTGCCTCGCGCCGACCGACCCGGTGCTGGCCAGCGACGTTCAGGTCGGGCCGCCGCGCTCCGGAGAGGAGGATGAGGTCCGCTTCGCCCTGACCTCTGAGGCCGGGCTGAACGACGGGCTGGCCTTTCCCTTCGTGCTGCTGGCCGTGATGCTTGCTGGCGGCGACCGCGGCGGTGAGGGCTGGTGGGGCTGGTTCACCTATGCCGTGCTTTGGAAGATCGCGGCGGGCACGGTGGCCGGGTACCTGCTCGGCCGCGGCCTGGCCTGGGCAATGTTCCACATGCCGAACCGGGCAAAGCTGTCCCGCACCGGAGCGGGCTTCGTCGCGCTGGGCATCACGCTGCTGGTGTACGGAGCGACGGAGCTTGTCGGGGGATACGGTTTCCTCGCCGTCTTTGTCGCCGCACTCGCGCTCCGCGCCTCGGAGCCCGGGCACAAGTACCACGAGAAGCTGCACGACTTCGCCGAGGAGTTGGAACGCTTGCTGATGATGGCACTGCTCGTGCTGCTCGGCGGCGCCGTGGCTGCGGGCGGACTGCTGCGAGAGGCGGACGGCCGGGTCGTCGCCTTCGCGGCCGTGGCGATCTTCGTTGTGCGTCCGCTCGCCGGCTGGATTGGCCTGTGGGGTACAGGCCGTCCGCCCGAGGAGCGGGCCACCATCGCCTTCTTCGGGATCCGGGGCATCGGCTCCTTCTACTATCTGTCCTTTGCCCTGGGACACGCGGAGTTCCAGGCCGCCGGAACCCTCTGGGCGACGGTCACCACCGTCGTCCTTATCTCCGTCTTCCTGCACGGCACGACGGTGACACCGGCCATGGCCGCCCTCGACCGCCGCCGCGGCGGACAGCAGATGGACCTGCCCCTGCAGGACCGGGCCTAACCCCGGCCAGCATGGCGCGCTGAGTTCATGACCGCAGGCCAGCGCCATCGTCCTTCCCAGACCAGGACGAGGGGCGAAGCTGGGACGAGATCAGCAACCAGTCACGCATTGGTTTTGTCCAATCAGCCATGCGTTTTATCCGGCATTAGACCGGGGCCGCCTCAAGGAAGAGGCGGTCCGCCACCGCCCGGAGGCGTGTTGCAATAGCGGCAGCCATGACTTCTGAGTCTGGCCGCTGCCCTGACGATCTGAGTAACAACCCTATCAGGAGCTGCCGCTTCAGCCCAAAGGGCCACGTTCAAGCCTGGTACGTCAGGCAAGAGACCCGACACACGGTATGGCATGACTCGAAAGAGCAAAGTTGGAGTGGATCCTTTGACCGTGGACGCTGCTCCCGAGCTTGAACGCCAGATTGCCCGTATCCGACTCTACCAGGAGATCCTCACCGATTTTGCCGGTATGGCTCACCAGGCCAGTGACATTGACCGCCTTCTCCAGCTTGCCTGCGTCCAGGCATCTCGTGGGACTGGCATCGGCCATTCCAAGGTCATGCGCTACCGGCCCGAGACTGGCGATCTCCTCACCGTAGCCGGCGTCGGCTGGAGGCCAGGTGTGGTCGGCCATGTAACTGTTGGTACGGATCTCGCCTCAGCTCCCGGCCAGGCCCTGCAGACCTGCCAGCCCGTCGTGACTGACGATCTGCCGCACGACCCGGAGTTTCGCTACCCCGCCGTTCTGCGCGAACACAGCATCATTTCTGCCCTGAACACGCCCATCGTCGTCGACGGCAGTGTTTGGGGTGTGCTTGAGGTAGACAGCGAAATCCCCCGGCATTTTCGAGCGGAGGACACACACTTCCTGAGCGGCATGGCAAATACCCTCGGCCTGGCCCTGCACAGCCGGATAAGCATGCGAAAGGCCGCCGAAGCCGAGGCGAGCGCTGTTCTCGCCCAGGCCCAGGGACAGACACTTCTCGAAGAGCTGCGGCATCGAAGCAAGAATGATCTCCAGCTTATCATTTCCATGCTTGTCATGCAGAGGCGTCAGCAAACGGACGATCAGGCGAGGCGCGGCTTTGACCATCTGGTGGACCGGGTGGCCGCCATCAGCATGGCCCACAATCAGCTCGCGCCGGGCAAAGGCGGCGGGAAGATTGGATTGACTGAATACCTCCTGGCCCTTTGCGGCAACCTCGGGCAGCGGCGGGAAGACATTCGGATCGAGACAGACCTGACCCGCGTCGAAATGCCCCATGATCGCGCCGTCATGCTGGGTCTCGTTGTGAACGAGCTGGCGACAAATGCTCTGAAATACGCCTTCCCCGAGGGGCGGAGTGGCAGAATACAGGTGACCCTCAGCACCTCCTCTTCGGGAGAGGGATGCCTTCATGTGCGCGATGACGGGGTCGGCATGGGGCCACCGCGTCCGGGCAGCTCGGGGACGGGGCTGGTCAAGCGGCTCGTTCAGCAGTTAGGGGGCCGGATTGACCGCGAGAACCTGCCACAAGGCACAGGGTTCGCTATCTGCTTCCCGCTGGTGACCTGATCGAGCAGCCTTGGTCAGTGGCGCATTCAAGGCTTTATAGCAGCTCAGACGCCACCCCGGAGGCAGCCAACTCGGCCTCCGCATCCCGCAGCACACTTTCTGCGGCGCGCATCATCAGCCGCGCACCGTCCACCGTCTCCTGTGGCGTGCGCCTGTCTCAACAGGGCTCGGGTGGCGGTGGCGGCGGTCGCATCGCCATTTCAGCGCGGTGAGCACGAGAAAGGGCGCCGCAATGGCGGCACCCCCCCCATGGCGGCCAGCAGAGCGCGGCGGCTCATGCCTCCTCTAGACGGTGGTCGTATTCGGCTCCCAGCAAAGCCCCCAAGTCGTGCCCGAGGTTGGCAGCGATGAAGTCAGCCGCGCGCCGGCTGTAGAGGCCCGCGTCACGCAGGCCTCGTGACGTCGGTTCGTGGTTCATGTCGTATTCGGCGGCCCGTCGCGCATAAGTCGCCGCCAGGGCGATCACCAGCAGCGCGTCCGTGATGGTCTCCGGCTCCGTCTCCAGTGCGGCGTCCTCGGCGGCGAAGAAGGCGCTTGCGGCCTCGCTCCACAGGCTGCGGAGGCGGTCTTCCTCAACCTTCGGTCCCTCGCACGCTGCCCACATTTCTTCTGCGGCGAGCATCGCCTGATCCAAGGCAGGGAGGCGGCAGACGATCTCCTCGACCCTGCCGATGCGCTGGGGGCTGGCGGGGGCGGGGATGGGGGGCTCCGCGATGGCGGCACCCCCGATGGTGGCCAACAGGCCGCGGCGAGCGGGGCTCACGGATGAGGCTCCAGGGGCTTGCCCGCTAGGTCCTCGGCAAGACTCCAGAGCAGGGCATCCTCCGCGGACAGCGCCTCGCCGGCCAGGTTGGTCTGCACGAGCGTCATCGCGACTTCGGCCTTCGCCACTTTCCCAGCGGGAGTGAGGGCCGGCGTGTTGATGACGACATTCAGCGGAGCGTGCTGCGCGCTGGCCGCCTCAACTTGGACATGGTGCTGTCTGTCCGCCTCTGCCTTGTCTTCGGCCTCCTCCGCTGCGCACTGCTTCTCGAAGGAGGCGTTCCACTCAGCCTCGCGCGCCATGTACTGCGCGCAGGCTTCCAGCAACGTGGCGTCGGGATTGGGAGCGGCGGCACCAGCAGAGGCAGGCACCACGGGGACGGCGGCCAGTGCAGCAACACTGCCTAGCAGACTGCGACGGGCGGCCTTCATGCTCCGCCCTCCAGCCGCAGCAGGTCGCTGACCAGTTGCCAAGCCCAATCCCCGGCCGGGCAGTCCCGCGGATTCTCGGTTCCGTCCGTGTTTTGCGCTTCGGCTTTTGCGGCGCGAGCTTTGGCGACCATGCCGGCGAGCGTCACGGGGACGGCTGCGGCGATGGCATCTCGTGTGCGCTCGTAGGCGAGCCAGAGAGGGTCGTCCTCTTGCTCCAGGTGGCCGCCATAGGCGCAGTAAGCCTCGCGGTTGGCGTTATGCTCCGCGCAGATGCGGATCAACTCCGCGTCCCGGTTCGGCGCCGGCCTTCTGTCCAGCGTGTCGGCGGTGGCAGCCTGCGCTGTCAGCACGGCGCCCGGGGTGATGGCGAGGACGGCCAAGCCGCCCAGCAGGTTCCGGCGGCTCATGCGCGGGCACTCCCGAACACGCTGCCGAAGCCGCGCAGATTGGCGGGGATGGGGTCGCCGTTGCGGCGGTAGGCCGCGCGCATCTGGCGGGCGCTGGGCCGGTGCACCACTACGGGGCGGCGATCAGGGGAGAGGGTAATGGGCTGGGCGCTCGCCTCGTCGGCGTCCTCCTCGCCGTCTTCGTCGGGCTCCAGATCCGGATCCCAATCCATCGCATCGAGCTGGGCGATGGCGCGGGTGATAATGTCCTCCAGTTCGGCCCGGCGCCGGGAACGTGCTGCAGCATCGCTCGACGTGCTATTCACTCTCTTAGCCTCTCGCATGGGTGTTGGCCCTTGCTCGGGGTCAGGAAGGGGAGAGGGGACAGCCTCTCCCCGACCGACCTTGCCCGCCTGTTGGAGCGGACTGTTGCCAGGGATGCCGCCCTGGCTCGGGTGCCCGGATCACCCGCCGGGCGCGGGGTCTGGTCAGGGCGCGAGGGCGCCTTGTCGGCGGGCCTGGAAGGCGGCCTCGGCCTGATCGAATGGGGTAGGGGAGGGAGCGGCCTCGCGGATCATCTGCACCCGCACTCGGCCCCGGGGCTGCCAGTAGTCTCCCCGCATCAGGGCGACCCAGCCGCCCAGCTTCTGCGCGGCGAGGTGGGCGATGATCCGCTCCATCTCGGCCGCGTCCGGCTCGCCATGACGTCCCAGCAGGACGTGGCGGCCATCGCTCCCCAGGAGGATGAAGGTCTCCCCCTGGGGTGAGGATCTTCTGGCCTGGCGCTCCATGGTCATGGCGGCCTCAGATCGCCAGAGCAGCCATGGCAGCCTGCGCGGCGGCCAGCCGGCGCTCAGCCTTGCGCAGGGCGGCGCGGGCCTTGTTCAGGGCACCCATGGCGGCGGCCTGGGCTGCGCGGCGATCAGCGGCCGGGCGCTGATTAGCCATGCCCAGACGGCGGCAGGCGGCGCGGTACAGAGCGGCCTCAACCCGGTGCTGCGACATGGCGCCGACGAGTTCCCGCTCCGCTGCCTCGGCGCGCTCGGTGGCGCTCGGTGCGGCGCCAGCCTCGATCAGCAGGGGCCGGCCGCGCATCACGGCGACGCTGCGAAGGATGGCGTCCGTCACCAAGCCATCGGTGAACAGGTCAGCCTCACGGGCGACGGCGGGGTTCAGGGCGGGGTGGAGGGAGAGCATGGGGTAGTTCCTGTTGAGCCGAAATAGTTGATGTGCTACCAAATAGCTCACCCAAAGAGGGGTGTCAACCAATACGGCTCAAAAGGACTAAAATGGCTCTTACGGGCAGTCAGGTGCGGATGGCGCGCGCGCATCTCCGATGGTCTGTGGCGGACTTGGCAGAGAAGTCGGGGGTTAGCGTCTCCACCGTAAAGCGGGGGGAGAGCGTTGACGGCGAGATGCCGATCACTGGTCCGAATGCTGCCGCGCTTCAGCGGTGCCTTGAGGCTGCGGGCGTGGAGTTCATCCCCGAAAATGGGGGTGGCGCAGGCGTCAGGATGCGGGAGCGGTCCTGATGCAGGGCATGATCTCCAGCCACGGTCCTATAATGGCGGGAATCTTCGATCCGCGGTCGATTTCAACCTGAGACACTACCCTCCCTACAGGATGATTGTGATGGGGCGAGTTCGCCTCCTCCTATAGATGGATCGGCTCCCTACACGGAGCTTCTCATGTCCGGTCCCAATAGACGCTTCCCTTCTCGCCCAGGCCCAGAAAGGAGCTTGCGGTGCTGTAGCCTCATCTGGATAGGCGCTAGGGCAGCAGGAGCCCCGGCCATGCCGAGAACCTCGGACGAAGATCATGATGACCTTTCGAGCGTCGTGACGATACTTGGAATGCTCCTCAAGCCCAGGAGCTCGGCCCATGTCTGACCTGCTTCCCCGCATGCGCCGGAACCCCGCCGCGGATTGGACCATCGCTGACGTCAAACAGATCTGCGGGGCGTTTGGGGTCCGATGCATCCCTCCGACCGGCGGGGGATCACACTGGAAGGTGTCCCATCCTTCCCAAGTGGAAATTTTGACCATTCCAGCCCGGCGCCCCATTAAGGTGGTCTACATCCGCAAGCTGGTTCGCTTCGTGGAAGCCGTAGGAGCAGCCCATGGCGGCGCGTGACTACCCCTTCGTGGTCGAGCCCCTGCCCCCGGAAGACGGCGGCGGGTTCGTCGCCCTCGTACCCGATCTGCCCGGCTGCATGTCCGACGGGGAAAGCCCCGAGGAGGCTGCCCGGAACGTCCTCGACGCCATCACCTCCTGGATCGAGGAAGCCCAGGCTCTCGGCCGCCCTATCCCGGCGCCCCGGCGCCATCTGGAAGTCGCCTAGTCCGCTTCGGCGCCTATGTTCGGGCATTCCCGCCGGCGGCCCTATACGCCGCCTTCACCCCCGCCCTCTCCAGAGCCGGCCCGCTGGCTCTCCCTGGACCAGGCGGCCCAATACGTCTCCCTCAGCCAAGTAGCCTTCAAGCGTTTCGCTCAAGAGGGGCAATTGCCCGCGGCCGTCGAGGGCGGAGAAACCCGCGATCCCAAGTGGGACCGCCTCGCGATCGATGCCGCGATGGAGAGCGGATACCAGACCGAGCCACCCCAGCCGAAACCCCGCCCCGCTGGGTTCGGCTTCCAGAAGAAGCCCCGGGAGGTCCGCCTCCCTGAGTGGCCACGCGGCATGCCAGCCGAGATAGCGGCGGCCTATGTGGGCCTGCCCCTGGAGGCCTGGAACGGCATTGTGGCCGCTGGTGATGCGCCGGCCCCGGTGGCTCTGACGCCCGAGCATCGCGTCTGGCTCCGCGAGACGCTGGATGCTTGGCTGGATCAGAAGACGGCCAGGGGCGCTCCCTAGGGGTCCGCTCACTGTGCGGACCCCTAGGCTGGACCTACAACAATGCCGTGTCAGCCCCGCCACTCGCCCTTGCCGTGCTGGAGCAGCAGCCAGACCCCGCCGAAGCCCGGCGTCGCTGGCGGCCCGCTTAGCCCCACGATATCGGCCGGCTCACCGCAGCGGCTGCAGCGCAGCTTCGGCACCACCTCGGCCCAGGTCAGGCCAGCGGGGACATAGGGCACCAGGTCGGCCACCAGACGCCGTTGTTTCGAGCAGCGGCCCGCGCATTGGACGACCAGCTCCCATCCCTTGGCCGGATCGGCAAACTCGGCCACGGGGCGGCTCATAGCTTCCCGGCCGCGGCGGACTGGCTCGGGCTCGGGCTCGTCTTCGGTCACTGCTTCATCCCTGCTGGTCACTGGTCCCCGGCCGTCGAGACGTGCCGTAGCGGGAAACGGGGGTCTCCGCTGGGGCGTACCGATAAGGCGGAACAGCGCTGAGGCGTGGAATATACGGGCCGCCCGTAATTATGTCTTGCTAGTGATACGGGATACCCGTATTAATGTCGCATGCAGTCAGTCGTCGAGACCCGGGCCTTCCAGATCGACGCCAAGGCCGCTGGCATGAACGCTGATGAGGTGTTTGCCCTGATCTCCTACCTCGCCGCGACCCCGGACGCTGGGGAGGTCATGGTGGGCACGGGCGGCGCTCGGAAACTGCGGTGGCGGCGGCCGGGCTCGGGCAAGTCAGGCGGCTACCGCATCATCACCTTCTACGCCGGCCGCGACGTGCCGGTGTTCCTTTTGAACGCCTTCACGAAAGGGGAGCGGGCCAACCTGTCCCAGGCAGAGCGGAACACCCTGGCGGCCATCCTGCCCCGTCTCGCGGATGCGTATCGAAGCAGGAAGAGGGTCTAATCGTCGCCATCACAACGTCATCTGATGAAGCAACATGAGGAGCCTACAATGAGCAAGCTGGGTGCGCGCATGATCGCCGCCGCGGAAGAGGCCCTTGCCTTCGCGGAGGGCAAGGATACCGGCGCGGTGATCCACACCGTTCCTGACGTGAAGGCAATCCGCCAGCGTCTTGGGCTGACACAAGCCACCTTCGCAGCCCGCTTCGGCCTGCCCGTCGGGAATGTGCGGGATTGGGAGCAACGCCGCTCGACCCCGGACGGCGCGGCCCGCGTGCTGCTGCGTGTGATCGAACGCGCCCCTGACGTGGTAGCGGAAGCCGCGGCTGGTTAGGCGCAAGCCCTCCTGATCGCCCGCCTAGCCCTGATGATAAATGATCACCCTGGGAACATGGCCTGGGCGAGTAGAAGATCGTTGGACCTCGTGCCTCCCGCGCCGGAGCCTAATCACCTTGCTGGCGAAGTAGAGCTTCCTTGAGCCCGCCATCATCGGCAGCTGGCGCGTCGAAGGCCGCAAAGGTCAGAGTGAATAGAGGCACGTCTGCCGGGCTGGCTACATCCAGGCGCCACTTCTCACCATTCCAGAAGCGCGCCGCCCCGTCCCGCAGCATCTGGCCTGCTAGTCGGACTGCCTCCTCGCGTGCCTCTTGGAGGCTGCCAAGTTCGATCCCGTCCCAGTCGATCGAGGATGTGCCGTCGTGGACGTGGAAGAAGTAGCGGGACATCGGTGAGGATCCAGGAGGTACTGCGGTATTTCAGGATTCAACGCATAGCGAAACTGCCTGTCAGTGTTGGGCCTTTTTCTTCTGGTGCAGGTAGGTTGCATCGAACAGAGCTCCGCCCTGCAGCTCCTCCCATTTCAGGACGGTGACGGTGGATCGCGTCCAGGTGATCAGGCCATCGCGTCGCATGTCCTGCAACACGCGGTTCACATGTACGGCGGAGAGGCCGAGCGCGTCCGCGAAGTCCGCCTGGGTCACGGGCATCTTGAACGTGTAAGCGGGCGCGAGCCCCACGCCCTCGAAGCGCAGGAACATCTCGCAGATAAGATGGGCGATACGCTCATGGGCATCCCGCCGGCCTACTCCGATCATCCATTCGCGGAAGATCGCAGCATCGACCAGGGTGTCGCGCCAGAAGGCGTGCAGCAGCCCCGGGTAGGATTGGGTCAGACCCAGCAAGTCTTTGTGCGCAATGAAGGCTGCGAGGGTCCGGCCTATCACGCCCACAGAGTGGTCCATTACACTGATATGGAGACTCTGGAGGTCCGGCATGTCGCCCGGCGTGTGGAAGGACATGATCTGCCGCCGTCCATCGGGGAGCAGTTTATAGCGGCAGGCGAAGCCCTCCAGGATCAGGCAGCACTCGTGGGGGCGGTCGCCAACGCGGACAATGTCCTGCCTCTCATCATAGAGTCGAACGGTCATCGGAAGATCCAGTACCGCCTGGCGCTCCTCCTCCGTCAGCTCCGTGATGCTCTCCAGCTTGCGGATGAGCCGGTGCGCCTCGGGCGTGTGCTCCGAATGTGACAAAGCCCAATCCTCAACTTGAATGCGCGAGATCGTCGACCTGACAATCGAACGGCGGACCCAGGTCCGTGCATCCTTCTCCAAATAGCCGCGGGCCGCAAAGTTTGCTGGAAACTTGGCTGTGCTGACTGGCGGCGTTGCCGGGGTTGACGGGGTAGGGGATGGCGCAACCTGGACTGCTACGGAGGCGTTTTGACAACAACGCGCGGGTGGGCCTGGAGGTAGGCTCGGCAAGCCGGTCCCCTTGGGGTCGCTCCCCTTACGACCGTGCCCGCAGCCCACCTCCAGAAGCCTCCCCCGTTCCGCTCACGGGCGCGTTATTCCGCCTGAGGGAACAATTCCGTTGGACTAAGAGGCCGCCGACCCGGCGCTATCGCGTCGGATAAGGCCGCCGGCACCTTGGGACTTATCCCGCTAAGGTGCCGGCGGTTCTTTGTGTTCGGGAGGTAAATTGGGATGGGGGCTGCGGGCTATTCAGACCGCCTCAGACTTTGCCCCGATCTTGGCTGACAAGTGCAGCGTCAGGACAATGTGGCCCTGCTCATCGGCCACTTCCATCTGCCAAGGCGCGCCAGCCAGGAGGTCTATCCCTGCCGCTTTGATGAGTTCGCCAGCCGTCTCGATCGCCTGGGTATAGGCCTCGGTGAGGCTCGGCAGTTCCGTACCCGTGCGATCGACGAGGGAAGATCCATCGTGGACGTGGAAGAAGTAGCGGGGCATGGCTATCGTCTCCGCTGGAGGCGACAGCACGTGTCTCTTCAAACCGCCCGCGCCTCGCGGCGCATTCCCTGCACGCCGCCTATGGAAGCTTCGGCAAGAACCGGACCGATTGTAGAAAGTCGAGTTACTTCAACCGGCTTTGACTTTGGCAATGCGCGCGAGGCCGCTGCCTGTCAGATTCCACGACTACGCCAGCCGTCCCACCTCGCCCACGCCATGGCGGAAGACGGGCGTCAGGCTATCTCGCGCAGCAGCTTGCGTTTGATGGCTGCCCCAAAACTGCGGAAGTCCTCGGCTGCTACCACGAAGGCATCGTGGCCGCCTATGACCGTGGTGCGGTAGTAGTCCTCAAGCCGGTCAGCTGGCGCAACGCCGCCATAACGGGGCTCTTCACCCTCGATGGCAATGCCGTTGATGGTTATTCCCTCGGCGGCTGCTCGGTCGCGCGCCTCCTCTACGAGCTCGGTTGAGTTATTCACGCCATCCCCCGAAACATCGATGATGCGCCGTGCGGCGGACCAGGGGGCAACGTTCAGAATGCCTCTGGCGAAGTCGATCCCTCTCGCGATCGAGGTACCACGCCTCGACTGAAGCGGAGCTTGCTTCAAGGCGTCTGCCCAGGCTTGCGCATCGGAAGGCGAAGCGATCCGGGTCCAGGGCAGCACAAGACGCTGGTACTCGATCCCCGACCACTCGGCATAGGCAAGGCCGATCGCGCCGTGTATCCCCTTCCGCACATGGGCGAGGACCTCAGGGTCGGTCAGAGCGGCGAGATAGCCCTGCCGCTGCAGGTAAGCCTCTTCAGGGTCAATAGAACTCGACACATCAACCGCGAGAACCAGCAGCAGATCGACCGGCTTCGAGACACTCGGGTCGATCATGGGCTCCAGGGCAGCAGTTCGCTGCGGCCTTATGGGGGTGCCCATAAGGGCTGAAGCCGTGGCAACCAGACTGCGGCGGCGCATTGGCGCCTCCTGCGTGCGCCCGTGTCATAGGAAGCATGCCTGCCGTCGAGGTTTCAACGCTGGACTACGGTGCGTTGACATTCATCGTGATGCGATGATGGCCGCGGCGAGGCTCATGCTGGCCCGGAAGCTGATGTCGGTCTTGTCGCAGCGGGTGGCGATGACCTTGAACTCCTTGAGCTTGGCAAAGAGGTTCTCGATGAGGTGCCTCCAGCCACTCCCTGTCTAGCCAGACCTTGTCGACTAAAGCCGTCATCATACGCCTAGCAGGCTGGAGTCGGGATATGGGCTATACCCAGAAGAAAACCTTAACTGTCAAAGCGACAGGGCCTGCTCCGATGCGTCACCGCCAGCCCTTGCTCGCCAGTGCGTTGCTGACGGCGGTTCTGCTGACCGCACCAGCGGCGGCGCAGGACGAGCCGATCGATCTGGCAGATGATCCTTTCGAGATCAGCGACCCCATCGCGGCGGCGCCCGGCACGGCAGAGATCGGCTTCGTCGGGGCCTATGAACGGGCCCGGCGCGGGCGGGTTCGGGACACCTGGGCCGGCGAGATGGAGATCGAGCTTGGCGTTGCGCCACGCCTGGAGCTGCGCATCGGGCAGGGCGGCGCGCATGGCAACCTCGAGACGCGCCGCCGGCTCGGGGCGGTTTCCGACCTGGCCGAGGGGACTGGAAACGCCGGGACACCCGAGGACGGGGACCGCCCGCGCTGGGGTGGCACGACGCAGTTCGGTGCCCTTTACCAGCTCTCGGATGACCGGGGCGCCGCCCCGGCGATCGGCCTGCTCGGGCGCCTGCGAACGCTCTATGGCCCGGGGCGGACAGGCTACGAGGCCGAGGGAGTGGTCCTGATCGGCAAAACGATCAGCAGCGGGCGGCTGCCCTTCGGGGCGCATGTGAATCTCGGCTGGACGACCCGGCTCGACCCGCAGCCGGGCGAGCGGACGAACCGCTATCTACTGAACGCCTCGCTCGGCCAGGCGGTCACGCAGGACACGGCGCTGGTCGTGACCTATGCCCGGTCGCAACAGGAGCGGGGTGACCGGGACTTCAGCCTCCTCCAGGCCGGTGTCCGGCATCGCTTGCCGGGCGGAGGCCCCGTGCTGGGGCTGGCGATCGGTACGGGGCTGAACCGGGACTCTCCACGCTTCCAGATCGCGTTTGCGGTGCAGTGGGCGCTCAGCAATTAGGGCGTCTCTAGCAGCCTGTCGGATTCCCGATGAGCCTGAGATCGGCGAATCTGTTCGGCATGACGCAGTTCATTCCGTTTAGCCGTGACCAAGCCTTCCTGCTGCCGCCTGACGCGAAGGACTGGCTGCCCTCGGACGACGTGGCGCGTTTCGTCGTTGCCGCGGTTGATCGGGTGCCGCTCGGCGCCTTCGCCGTGCGCCCGACCCCCGGCGGCAAGGCGCAGTATCACCCACGGCTGCTGCTGGCGCTGCTGATCTACGCCTACGCCAAAGGCATCTTCTCTTCGCGCCGCATCGACCGGGCGACGCACCGCGACCTCGGGCTGCGCTACGTGGCGGCGAACCTGCATCCGGACCACGGCACGATCGTGACCTTCCGTCGGGCTAACCACACTGATCCTCGCCACCGGCGTTGTCGCTTCGACCGCCGATGCGCCGAGCTTTGCCTCAACCATCCTTGGCATGGAGCACGGCATCGGCCTGCCGAAGACCGTCCTCGCCGACACCGGGTTTGCCTTGGGCGACGCAGTCGCTGCCCTGGAAGCGCGGAACATTGAGCCGCTGGTCGCCATCGGCCGGACCCAGCCGCACCGGCCCTACGATTTCCGGCCCCCGCCCGAGCCCAAAACGCCGCGCCCCAACACCCAGCCCTGGCGTCTTGCCATGCAAGCCAAGCTGGAGACCCCCGATGCCAAAGCCCGCTATGCCCACCGAAAGCAGACCGTCGAACCAGTCTTCGGCATCATCAAGTCCGGCCTCGGTTTCACCCGCTTCCACCTCCGCGGCATCGCCAAGGTCACCAGCGAGTGGACCCTGATCGCGCTCGCCTACAACTGCCGCAGGCTTCACCGCCTGCGGCTGTCCGCCTGATCCACAACCCGACTATCCCGCCGGCAGCAGATCCAAACCCGACAGTCAGCTAGGGTCTGTGACTGGACTGCCTGACAGGCCCTTTTGGCGCTGATCTGGTCTGCGGACGCGCCAGCTTGGACGTTCTCAGGGCTTTCAGGGTGGCA
>DATCMG010000530.1:0-2223 GCA_036563555.1 Roseomonas sp.
GCCCTGTCGAAGGACAGATCAGCCGCATCAAGATGATCAAGCGAACCATGTACGGCCGAGCAGGCTTCGATCTCCTCCGCGCCCGTGTCCTCCATGCAGCATGAGACCGCAACGACAGCACGGAAACTGCGGGAGAACCCAAAATTCGTGGACACAGCCACCCGCCGACCTCTGGCACAACAACTCCACCCAGGGCATCTGGGGCGAACCGTCGACAGACAACGGCGGGACCTAAGGGACAGGCCAGCCACGGGAACGGTAAGGACGACGGCGCTGAGGAGCCGCAAAGCCCCTCGGGCGTGCGCCGCCTTTTCCGTTATCCTCTTGTCATGACGGACGAGACCTCCCCGACGGCCAAGCCCCCTGCCCCGCGCTGCCGGCCCTGGAACCAGCACCCCTCCCTCACCGAGGCGCGCCTGATCGCCGCCGCCCGCCTGCTGGCCCGCGGCCGCGCCGACGCCATCGCCTTTGCCGACCCCTGGGCCGGGGACGATGCCTGTCGATTGGCTGTCGCGCCTACGCCTTCTCCAAGCACCAGCTCTCCCGCGCCGCCGAGAGCGGCCGCTATGCCTGGCTCGGGGTGCTCGACGAAACCCACCATTTTTGGAATGGCCCGCCCCCTTCCTTCGGCGTGGGCTAGCTTCCGGGCTACCGCTATGGACGAGAGGAGGGTGCGATGGACGTTGCGACGCTCGGGATCGACCTCGGCAAGACGTGGTGCAGCCTCGTTGGACTGAACCCCGAGGGGGCGGTCGTGCTGCGACGGAAGGTGCGGCAGGAGCGCCTCGTCGAGATCACGGCGAAGCTTCCGCCGCGCCGGATCGGGATGGAGGCGTCCCGCGGCGCTCATTACCTCACGCGCCTCTTGCTGGCGCAGGGCCACGACGCCCGGCTCATGCCGCCCACCTACGTAAAGCCCTACGTGAAGAGCCAAAAGAACGACGACCGCGACGCCGAGGCGATCGCTGAGGCCGTGACGCGGCCGACGATGCGCTTTGTCCCGGTGAAGTCGGTCGAGCAGCTCGACATGCAGGCGCTGCACCGCATCCGCGAAAGGCTGATGGGCCGGCGCATCCAGCTCACGAACCAGCTCCGCGCGATCCTCTATGAGCGCGGTATCTCGTGCCGGAGGGACGCTCGAAGCTCCGGTCAGCTCTCACTCTCGTCCTCGACCCTGCTGACGGGTCGCTCTCGCCGCGGATACGACGCGCGGTCGAGGAGATGCAGCGCGAGTGGGAAGAGACCGAGAGCCGGATCGCGGACCTGGATGACGAGTTCGCCGCGACGGCGCGTGAGGATGACCCCGTCCGCCGCCTCGCCGAGATCCCCGGCATCGGACCGCTAACAGCGACCGCGCTCGCCGCGGCGGTTGGCGACGCCGCAAGCTTCGGGAAGGGCCGCGACTTGGCTGCCTGGCTCGGCCTCGTGCCGAGGCAGCACAGCACCGGGGGCAGGAACCGGCTGCTCGGCATCGGCAAGCGGGGGAACACCTACCTTCGCACGCTCCTGATCCACGGTGCTCGAGCGGCGTTGCGGCCACTGGCCGCCGGCGCCTCGGGGCTCGGCGCCTGGGCGAAGCGGCTACTGGAGAGGGCGGCACACCCGAACGTCGCGATCGTGGCACTGGCCAACAAGATGGCGCGGATCGCCTGGGCGGTGCTGCGCGGGGGACAGTTCGAATGGCGGCGCGAGGCAGCGGCCACGTGACGGTTTAGGCGAGACGGCGGGGTCGGAGGACCCCGTCTGGTCCGGAGGTTCGTTGGAGAGGAGGTCGGTTCGGACGTCGACTGCGCCACGGAGAGCCCGAGAAAGACGATGGCCTACGAGGCCGGACCACTTGGGGGGACCGGGGTGCGCGGATCTCCATCACGGCCAGGGGCACCGCCCCACCAAAGGGCCGGGTAGATTCTAGCAGGCGCTGCGACCGAGAGACCTCGACATCGAGCTTGCGGACCGGGAGCGGGCCATAGATTGTCTTCCTGATCGAGGGCGTGCCCGTGCGCTTCTACCGCGGCGATGCCGAAAAACCCTCGAAGCGGATACTGCGCCAGCAGGAGAGCGAGGCCGAGCAGCTTGCGCTGGCTCTGGGGGGCGACAGTGCCGAGGGGCTGATGTTCCGCCTTGCCGCCGAGACCGGGGCGGATGGCGGGGTCAGCCGGATCGTGTTCCTGGCACTGCGCGGCGAGGAAGGGCAGGTCGAGTGCTTCTGGCCGGTGCCACTGG
>DATCMG010000541.1:0-3617 GCA_036563555.1 Roseomonas sp.
GGTGAAGAACCTGGAGACCGGGCGCACGGCGAATGTGGAGGTCGAGGACCGCGGCCCCTATGCACGTGGACGAATTCTCGACGTCAGCCCTCAAACGGCCGAGCAACTCGGCATGACCCGAGATGGAACGGCGCCGGTCGAGATAGTTCCCGTCGAGGTGCCGCAGAGGGACGGCAGTACCCAGCCCGGTGCAGGAACGGCTGCAGGCAGGGATCGTGCCGGCCGGTAGGTACGCCCGCGCCTTTCGGTCGTGGTGCTCTCGGCACCTTTTTCGCCGCGGCGCGAGTGAAGGTTCGGCCGGGCCGGAACAGCCGCCCGCGACCTGAAAAATCATTACCCGAAGCCGTTGGTGTCAAACAGCCTTCTGGCTGTCCGCGAGGCCCTTGCCCATCAGTAGGCCGAGTTCGCCGGGGCGGTCACTGTACTCCCGCATCGTGCGGTAGGGCACGGCGGTGATCTCTGCGATGACGTTCAACTTCTCGGCGACGCCGAGCGCGCTGAACTTCCCGGCCCTGGGTCTGCGCTCGAACACGGCCGCGACCGCCTGGAGCGTGCGCACGGGAACGATGCTCAGCACCCGCGCGTGCTCCGGAGTGATGTCGGCAGACGTAAGGGTGCGGCTCGGCATGGCGTAGGCCGCCGGCCTGCTGTCCTTCGGCCTGGCTCCGGAAACCTCCGCGCCGAATGGCGGCGTCGCGGTCAGGTCGCTCGTCCGGAAGTCCAGCTCGGCACCGTTGTCTTGCTCGATGAAAACCCGGTCTCCGTCGCACTCCAGCACCTTGCCGCTGCGCCGGCCGTCGCGGTGCCAGACCCTCTGCCCCACCGAAAACATGCTCTCGTCCCCCTCAGAGGCGCGCAGGCGCGCCGCGGCTTCCATCGCCTGTATGGCACGGCCCGCCTCTTCAGACGAGGCAAGGCAGGCATCGGAGCGGATCTGCTCCACTCCCACGGGTTTCGCTTCCAGCCCTCCGGCCTGCCCTCGTCGCCGCCGACGAACGCGCCCGCTGAGCCGGGCCTGGTTGCTGCGAACGGCGTTGTTGCGGAAAACTCGTGGGTGATCGGCCATGAGGAAGGATGCGGCGGGGCCTGAGCGGCCGAGGAAGCGGTACCGGGTACGGAACTGGCGCGAGTATGACCGTGGCCTGATCGGCCGTGGTGACCTGACGCTGTGGTTCTCGCCGGATCTGGCCTGGCATGCACCGGAGGGTACGGGGAAGCGGGGCCGGCCTCTGGTCTTCAGCGACACGGCGATCCAGTGCGCACTGACGCTGAAGGTGCTCTTCCATCTGCCGCTGCGAGCGGCGCAAGGCTTGGTGGGAAGCCTACTCCGAATGGCGAGGCTCGACTGGCCGGTGCCGCATTACAGCACTCTCTCACGCCGGCAGCGGGACCTGACGGTGGCCATCCCCTGCCGTCGCCCGGGGCGAGCCGCTGCACCTCGTCGTGGACAGCACCGGGGTGAAGGTGCTGGGCGAAGGGGAGTGGAAGGTGAGGCGGCACGGCGCTGATCTGCGACGGGTCTGGCGCAAGGTGCATCTGGCGGTCGATGCCGAGAGCCATGAGATCCGCGCCGTCGAGATGACGGATCACCGGCACGGTGATGGCGAGATCCTCCCCGATCTGCTGGCGCAGATACCGGAGGGGGGACGGATCGCCTCCGTCACCGGCGACGGCGCCTACGACACCCGCTCGGTCTACGAGACCACGGCGGCCCGGAACGCGGCCCTCCTCGTGCCACCCCGGCGCAATGGCAAATCCTGGAAGACCCGCACCGCCGGAGCGGACGAGCGCAGCGAGACCTTGCGTGCGGTTCGGCACCTCGGTCGGCTTCCTCTGGAAGCGATGGAGCGGCTACCACAGCCGCAGCCTGGCCGAGACCGCCATCTCGCGCCTGAAGCGCCTCGGCGAGCGGCTGGCCGCGCATGATCCTGCCCGTCAGGTCGCCGAAGTGCAGATCCGCTGCGCCATCCTCAACACCTACAACCCGCTCGGCATGCCCGACACCGTCGGCATGACCTGATCAAACCAGAACAGTAGGGTCGTCGTGCCCGTCACCTGAATTCTGTAACAGCGCCAAGCAAAACTCATGATCGATCAAGCGCCAGATCTGCCATGTACGGGTACGACACACGGTTGCAGCGTCCCGCAACCACTAGGCAGGATCCAAATTTCGGAAATGAAAACGGCTTTTTTCCAGTCAGATCCCCAAGCGCCTTATTGTTCAGCCGCCGTTTAAAGGAGCTCCCGCTTACTTATTAGCCGCTCAGCGACGGTCTGTATGCCTTCAACAACCTTGGTTAGGGCTTCGTCCTGATCGTTCCAAGTTGCGATTGCTTTGCCATCGGTCGGGAGAGCCTGCAGGTGCGAGAACTTCGCATTCTTCCAAAGGCAGTTCCGAGCTATCACAGGGATCATAACTGCCTCGCCGGCCGCAACTCTGTCGAGAGCGGTTTCCATCTCTATATCATAACAATATCGCGAATTAATGAAATCAATACTAACTATTAAAACAACAATGTCGGCTTTTTTTAGGTTTTCCGAAATGGCCTTTTCCCACTTGTCACCCGGCTCGATTTTTCGATCGTGCCAGTCAGCTATAATGTTGAGACGCTTCAGAGGTGACAGATGCTTGATGAGCTCAGACGTTACAGCCTCGTCCTGATGAGAATAAGAGATGAAAACATGAAGTGCGTCTGGTATTTTGGTCCCAGGTGCTTGCGCAAAACCCACCAGACCTCCTGCTCCGCGGCCGACAATGATTGTCTTTTCTGCGACCAGCTCATTCTTAATCCTTTTGTAACGTTCGGCATCCCAGCCTAGCCCTGCTCGGATAGCATTGTTGGTTACGAGTTTTTGCTCCTGCCCTGCATGTATTTTCAGTTCATCCAAAAACAATTCTTTGGGACTCCGGCGACGTCTTGAAGGAGGCTGTGTTTGTGTGCTTCGAGCCATAAGTCCGCTTCTAACCTCGGGCTGCCAGAATACTCTTCCAACGGTTGCAGGTAGCCGTGAGTTCAGCAAGCATCAGGAGCACGACCGAACGGCACTCAGGGTTTAGCGTCGGCTCTCGCGTGAGAGATGTGCCGGTACTACTGCTTAAGTGGAAGGCACTCACCGCCGCCTCGGCCCAGGGGCCGAAGGGCCATCAGCTGGTAGAGGCTCAGCTGGCAGTCTAAGGCTGCTGAGCTGTGCTGCTTGGCAGCATCTAGGCTGCGGGCCGTGCTGCAGGCCGCCGCGCTGATCTTCTGCCCCTCGATGAACCGGCTGCCCCCATCACATGAGCGGGATGGGTCACAGTAGAGTCCTCGGCGGGTGGGTCGCCACCATCCTGGCCGGGGCGCCTGCGCGCTTTCGCGACCGCGTCGGCGTCTGGGTTGGGTCGTGAGCCAAGCCGCCGCCCAGACCGCCCCCACCGAGGCTCTGGCTGGTCTGGTGTAGCCCAATAAGACCGCCCTGTTGCTGGTGGGCGACGTGGACCAGCTCCCCTCCGTCGGCCCTGGGCAGGTGCTGGCCGACACATCGGCTCCAGCGCACTCCCGGTGGTTCGTCTCACCGAGGTGTTCCGCCAGGACGCCGAGAGCCAGGTCATCGTCAACGCCCACCGCATCAACCAGGGC
>DATCMG010000452.1:0-1915 GCA_036563555.1 Roseomonas sp.
GGGAAGGATCTCCTGGTGGCCAATGGCGCGGCGGAAACCGCCCGGTCGGTCGCCGAGGTGCTGGACGGCGCGCATCCCGGTCTCGGCACCGCGGCGCGCGCCACGGTCCTCTCGGGCTATGACTGGGCGGCGTCGCTGCGCCCCCTGGACGGGATCATGGGTACCACCCCGCAAGCCCTGGCCGCCGAATGAGCGCGATCCTCATCCCCCGCGCGCTGGCGGCATCGCGCCGGGCTGACTGGGGCATCGCGCTGGCGGTGATCGGGGTGGGGCTTGCCATCCTAGGCCTGCTGTTCCGCACCGAAGTAGCAGCGGCCGTCCGCACCTGGGAGAACTCGACCGCGTATAACCATTGCTGGCTCGTGCTGCCGATCGCCGCCTGGCTCGCCTGGGTCAGGCGGGACCGGCTCGCGTCGCTGCGTCCCGAGCCATCGGCCTGGCTGGCGCTGCTGGCGCTGCCGGCCGCCCTCGCATGGATCGTGGCGGAACGGCTCGGCATCATGGAGGGACGGCAGTTCGCCGTCCTCGGCCTCGTCTGGGCGCTCATGCTGGGCGTCCTTGGCTATCGCTTCGGCCGGGCCATGGCGGTGCCTCTGGGTTACCTCGTCTTCCTCGTGCCCTTCGGCGAGTTCGCGGTTCCGGCCCTGCAATCCGTCACGGCTTGGATGATCGAGTTCGGCCTCGGCCTCCTCGGCATCCCGCATTACGTGGACAGCCTCATCATCGAAACACCGTCCGGCACCTTCCTCGTCGCCGAGGCCTGCGCTGGGCTGCGCTTCCTGGTGGCGGCGATCGCCTTCGGTGCGCTTTACGCCGTGACGATGTTCCGCAGCCCTGGCCGGCGGATCGCAGTCATGGCCCTGGCTTTGATCGTGCCCATCCTTGCAAACGGGCTACGCGCCCTCGGGATCGTGGTGCTGGCGCAGTATCTCGGCTCCGCCGAGGCGGCGGCGGCCGATCATGTGATCTATGGCTGGGGTTTCTTCTCGGTCGTCATCCTGCTGCTGGTTATGGCCGGACTGCCCTTCCGGGAGGATGGGGACCCCCCGGCGGCGGTGCCCGGCACCGCCTCTCCCGCCAGGGCGGCCCCGCTGGGCCTTGCCGCGACCATGGTGCTGGTCGTCGCCCTGGCCAGTGCTGGCCCCGCCCTGGCGACGGCGCTGGACCGGGCCGGGGCAGGGGGTCCGACTTCCCTCGCGGCTCCGCTGGCGGCGGTGGAGGGTTGCGAGACGGCGGCGGGCGGCACCCTGCGCTGCGCCGACGTGACGGTGACGGCCACCCTGCTGGTCTTTCCCCCACGCACGACCTGGGCCGCCGTCGCCGCGGAGCGGCGGCGCCTTCTGCCGGGCGGCGACGATGCCGTCACCTTCCGGATCCCCGTGACCGGCGCCAATTGGGATGTGCGCCAGCCTCGTGAGGGAAGTGGTGCGGCCGCTGCGGCAGCCTGGCGCGATGGCCGGCCGGCTGGGGACGGGTTGCGCAGCCGTGCCGCCCAAGCCTGGAATGCCCTGCGCGGCGGAGCGCCGCCGCCGGTCGTTGCGGGTTTCGCGCTGCGGCCCGATCGTGTGGCGGATGCCGCGGCCCAGACACGCCACATGCTTCTGCTGCGCGCCGTGGTGGAGACACAGGGGGCGGCCCTGGCCGCCCGCGCCGCCACCATTTCGAGCGGTTCGGCCGCGTGCGGTCAGGTTTCGCCGGCGGACCCTGCGCAGGCCGGGAAGCCCGCAAGCGGCTGCAATGGTTAGGCCTGCTCGGCATGGGGCTGGCGCGCCGGCTTTACCGGAAAGGCTGAACGGGAGCGGGCGCTTCGGCCCCTGGGTCGCCAGTGCCCCGCTGTTTCTCCTGTCCGTCTCCGCTGGCCGGGGCAGGGGGCTCTCATCACTGACCGCCATGTCGCCTCCCGCTCCGGCGGGCG
>DATCMG010000743.1:0-1845 GCA_036563555.1 Roseomonas sp.
CCTACTCTTACTTCCGCGGCTCGCCGTGAGCGCCAGCCGTGAGGGAGGAAACCGATGGAAAAATCACCGACACTGGTGCCGCGCCGGACGGCGCTGCGTGGCACGCTTGGCGCCGCGCTGGCCGCGCCCGCCATCAGGGCCCGCGCCCAGGCATTGCGGCCCATCGAACTGATCACCTTCCCAGGCGGGTTTAACTGGCCGATCTGGGCCGCGATGGAAAAGGGCTTCTTCGCTCGCCATGGCGTCGCGGTGAACCTGACACCCACGCCGAACTCCGTCTTCCAGCTCACCAATCTGATTAGCGGCCGCTTCGACATGGCGGTTACCGCCATCGACAACGTCATCGCCTACACGGAAGGCCAGGGTGAGGCCAGCGTGCAGGGTACGCCGGACCTCGTTGTCGTCATGGGTGGAGACAACGGCTTCCTGAAGCTGGTCACCGTGCCTGAGGTCGCGAGCTTCGCCGATCTGCGCGGCAAGGATCTCTCGGTGGATGCGCTCACCACCGGATATGCCTTCGTGCTGCGCAAACTGGTCGAGCTTGGCGGCCTCAAGCAGGAAGAGGTGAACTACGTCCGCGCTGGCGGCGTGCTGCAGCGCTTCGAGGCGCTGCTGGAAAAGCGCCATGCCGGCACGGTGCTCATCTCACCCTTCGAGGTTCTGGCTGAGGCCCGCGGCTTCCGCACGCTGACCGATGCGGCGCAGATGCTCGGCCGCTACCAAGGGCTTGTGGGCGCCACGCGCCGAAGCTGGGCCGAAGGCCACCGCGCCGAGATGATTGGTTACATCCGGGGCACGGTGGATGCGCTCGGCTGGCTCTACGACCCCGCGAACCGGGCGGAGGCGCTTACCATCATCCGAAAGAACGTACCGAACATGAGTGAGCAGGTGGCCGAAGCCTCCTATCGCGTACTGCTCCACCCGGCGAATGGCTTCGAGCGGCGTGCGGCGATCGACGTGGAAGGCATCCGCACCGTGCTGTCCCTGCGCACGCAATTCGGGCCGGGTGGGCCGGCCCTGACCGATCCGATGAAGTACCTCGACCTCCGCTACTACCGGGAAGCTGTCCCGGCCTGATTCGAGTGGCGGGGGCCCAGCCCTTGGCGAGCCCCCGCCGCCGCCCGCTATGCCTCGTCCAGGAAGCTGCGAAGCTGCCTGGCGCGGGTCGGGTGCTTCATCTTCCGCAGCGCCTTCGCCTCGATCTGGCGGATGCGCTCGCGGGTGACGTTGAACTGCTGGCCGACCTCCTCCAGCGTGTGATCGGAGTTCATCCCGATCCCGAACCGCATCCGCAGTACCCGTTCCTCGCGCGGCGTCAGGCCGGAGAGCGCCTTGCTCGCCGCGTCACGGAGACCGGCCTGGAGCGCGACGTCGATTGGCATGACGGCGTTCTCGTCCCGGATGAAGTCGCCGAGATGGCTGTCCTCCTCGTCGCCCACCGGCGTCTCCAGGCTGATGGGCTCGCGCGCGATCTTCTGCGCCTTGACCACCTTCTCGACCGGCATGCCCATCTTGGCCGCGAGCTCGGCCGGGGTCGGCTCGCGCCCCAGCTCGTGCATCATCTGCCGCGAGGTGCGGTTCAGCTTGTTGACCGTCTCGGTCATGTGGACCGGGACGCGGATGGTGCGGGCCTGGTCGGCGATCGCCCGGGTGACGGACTGGCGGATCCACCAGGTGGCATAGGTGCTGAACTTGAAGCCGCGACGGTACTCGAACTTATCCACCGCCTTCATCAGGCCGATATTGCCCTCCTGGACGAGGTCCAGGAATTGCAGGCCGCGGTTCGTGTACTTCTTGGCGATGGAGATCACGAGCCGCAGGTTGGCTTCGATCATCTCCTTCTTC
>DATCMG010000822.1:0-1675 GCA_036563555.1 Roseomonas sp.
TTCCTCTATGGCCGTCCGCTCGAGACGCTGCTCGCCACCTGGGGCGTCAGCCTCATCCTGCAGCAGGCGGTGCGCACCGCCTTCGGCCCCACCAACCGCGAGGTCGGCGCGCCGTCCTACATGTCCGGCGCCTTCGATCTCATGGGCCTGTCGATCACCTGGGGCCGGCTCTGGATCATCGTCTTCACGCTGGTCGTGTTCGTCAGCCTGCTGCTGGCGCTGAAATACACCTCCCTCGGCCTCTTCATGCGGGCGGTGACGCAGAACCGCCGCATGGCGTCCGCCATGGGCATCCGCACGCCGTGGATCGACGCGCTCACCTTCGGGCTCGGCTCCGGCCTCGCCGGGGTCGCCGGCGTCGCGCTGTCGCAGATCGACAACGTCTCGCCCAATCTCGGCCAGAGCTACATCATCGACAGCTTCATGGTCGTGGTCTTCGGCGGCGTCGGCAATCTCTGGGGCGCGCTGGTGTCCGCCTTCGCACTGGGCGTCGCCAACAAGTTCCTGGAGCCGCTCGCCGGCGCCGTGCTGGCGAAGATCCTCATCCTCGTCCTGTTGATCCTCTTCATCCAGAAACGTCCGCGGGGTCTCTTCGCCCTCAAGGGCAGGGCGGTGGAAGCATGATGACGCGCTACCTCTTCAAGCGGTTCGACAGGGCCGGCCTGGCCTTCATCGTCATCGTCGGCGCGGCGGCGGTGCTCGTCCCGCTGTCGAACCTCCTCCTGCCGCCGGGCTCCCCGCTGCATGTGCCCACCCATGTCATGTCGCTCATGGGCAAGTATCTCTGCTACGCCATCCTGGCGGTCTCGCTCGACCTCGTCTGGGGCTATTGCGGCATCCTCTCGCTCGGCCACGGCGCCTTCTTCGCGCTCGGCGGCTACGCCATGGGCATGTATCTGATGCGCCAGATCGGCTCGCGTGGCGTCTATGCGCATCCGGTCCTGCCGGACTTCATGGTGTTCCTGAACTGGAAGGAGCTGCCCTGGTTCTGGCACGGCTTCGACATGTTCCCCTTCGCGCTGCTGATGGTGGCCTTGGTCCCCGGCCTGCTCGCCTTCCTCTTCGGCTGGCTCGCCTTCCGCTCGCGCGTCACCGGCGTCTATCTCTCCATCATCACCCAGGCGATGACCTATGCGCTGCTGCTCGCCTTCTTCCGCAACGACATGGGCTTCGGCGGCAACAACGGCCTGACCGACTTCAAGGACATCCTCGGCTTCAACATCCAGGCCCAGGGCACGCGCGCCGCGCTCTTCGCCTGCACGGCGCTGACGCTGGTGCTCGTCTACATGCTCGCCCGCTGGATGGTGACGACCTCCTTCGGCAAGGTGCTCGTGGCGGTGCGCGACGCGGAGAGCCGCACGCGCTTCCTCGGCTACCGGGTGGAGCACTTCAAGCTCGTCGCCTTCACCGTCTCGGCCGCCATGGCCGGGCTGGCGGGCGCGCTCTACGTCCCGCAGGTGGGCATCATCAACCCGTCCGAGTTCTCGCCCGCCAACTCCATCGAGGCCGTGATCTGGGTGGCCGTCGGCGGCCGCGGCACGCTGGTCGGCGCGGCGCTGGGCGCGGTCATCGTCAACCTGCTGAAGACGTGGTTCACCACCGGCCTGCTCGCGCCCTACTGGCTGTTCCTGCTGGGCGCGCTCTTCATCGGCGTCACGCTGCTCCTGCCCAGGGG
>DATCMG010000827.1:0-2037 GCA_036563555.1 Roseomonas sp.
GTACTGGCAGGGCGCCCACCGGGCCGCGCCTGCCGGCCCGGCACCCGGCCGCGTGGCGGGGTGCCGGTGTTCAAGGACCGCGGGGGGACGAAGTCCGGTCCCGCGACAGGCGGATCAGGCCGCCTCGTCCTCGTCGTCGGACCCGCGCAGGTCGCAGGCGATGACATAGGCCGGGGAACCGTCCTCGGCCTCCATCTCCTCGATGAGGTCGATGCCGTAGATGTCGATCTCGCCCTCTTCCTCCTCGCCGCCGAGCATGATGCCCAGCGCGATGGGGCGGGCGGGGTCAAGCTTCTGCAACTCGGCAATCAGGGCGCCGACCGTCATGGTCTCGGTGGCCTGGGTATCGTCGGACATGGAATGCGCTCCTGAGGGCCGGCCCGATGTGGCAGGCCGGCCGGTCCCCGGCAAGGGTTGCCGCGGGTTATTCCCGCTTCATCCAGCCATTCGGCCCCTGCTGCCAGTAGGTCAGGGCGTGACCTGCGGCGCGGGCCCGGCGCCAGCGGTCGCGGGCGGCTTCCAGCGCGGCGGGGTCGTTGCCGTCGAACAGGTCGAAGATGCGGTCATAGGCCTCGGCGCGCGCCGTCTCGGCCCCATCCGCGAGGAAGAGATGGCGGGCGCCGTTCGGCGCATCGTCCTCGGTCGTCAGCCAGATCGGCTGGAGGTCGGGATCGCCCGTGGCGGGCGTGCCATGGGGCAGCCAGTCCGGCTCGGGGCAGAGCCAGAGGGCGGTGTCCAGCGCCGCCAGCCGCTCGGGCCCGCCCACCCGCACCACGGCGCGGCCGCCGGTGGCCAGCACGCGGCCCAGCAGCCGTGGCAGCGCCATTTCCAGCGCCGTGCGGGTCAGGTGGTAGAAGCCAATCTCGCTCATGGCTCGAAGTGGTCCGCCACCAGCCGGTCCAGCAGGCGCACGCCATAGCCGCTCGGGCCGGGAGGCAGGGGATAGGGGCCGGACTCCTGGCCTTCCTCCCGCAGGTCCATCCCGGCAATGTCGAGATGCGCCCAGGGAATGGCGGCCCCCTCCTCCGGTGCCGCGAATTCGCGCAGGAAGGCGGCGGCGTGGCAGGCATCCGGCAGGAACTTCCCGGCCCAGCCACCGCCCCCTCCGCCCACGGGCAGGCAGTGGCGGAGATCGGCGATCTCGCTCGCCAGATCCGTGCGATGGCGCTCGCCGATCGGCATGGGCCAAAGCGGCTCGCCCACCGCGTCGCCCGCCGCCATGGCGGCATCGCGCAACGCGGGGTCGTTGCCGAACAGCCCGGCGCGGTGATGCCCGAGCGCGGAGACGATGCTGCCGGTCAGCGTCGCCAGATCAATGATGGCACGGGGCTTGAGGCCGCGCGCGTGGTGCAGCGCATCGGCCAGCACCAGGCGCCCCTCCGCATCCGTGTCCACCACCTCCACCGTCAGGCCGGAGGCGGTGCGGAGCACGTCGCCGGGGCGGTAGCTGTCGGCGCCCGTCGCATTCTCCGCGATGGCGAGCACCGCGACGGCAGGGGCCGGGCTGCCTCGCAGCGCGAGGGTCAGAATCGCCCCCGCGCAGGCGGCGGCGCCGGCCATGTCGGCCTTCATCGCCTCCATCCCGGCGGCCGGCTTGATGCTGATGCCGCCGGTGTCAAAGGTGATTCCCTTGCCGACGAAGGCGATCGGCGCGGTATGGGCGTGACCAGGGCCATGACCGGGCCAGCGCAGCACGACGAGGCGCGGCGGATGCGCCGACCCGCGCCCGACCGCCAGCAACCCGCCATAGCCATGCCGCTCCAGCCAGTGGCGGCCATGCACCACCACATCGATCCCGTGCTTCTGCAACCCGCGCAGGCGATCGGCGAATGCGGTGGGTGTCAGGCGATTGGCGGGCTCCGCCGCCAAGTTGCGCGCGAAGCCCACGCCGCGCAGCACAGCCTGCACGCGTCCGATCTCCGGCGCGGCCGCCTCCGCATCATCCACCAGCAGGTCAAGATGGCGCAGCGCAGCGGGCGGCCTGGCACCATAATGGGGAAGGCGGTGGGCGCGCATTCCGGCGCCCATGGCCAGGGA
>DATCMG010000831.1:0-2284 GCA_036563555.1 Roseomonas sp.
CGATGGTGTAGCCGTCAGGCTGTGCCTTCGCGACCACATCCGTTCCCACGACACCACCGCCGCCGGCGCGGTTGTCCACGACGACCGGCTGCCCCAGTGCAGTGGACAGGGTTGGCGCCAGCGCTCGTGCGACGATGTCGCTAGGGCCCCCTGGCGCGAAGGGCACGACCAGCCGGATCGCCCGGTCCGGCCATCCCGCCGGACGTACGGCCTGGGCCGCGAGCGGATTGATAGCGAGCAGAGCTGGCGAGGCGAGCAACAGGCGGCGGCGCATCAGGATCCTCCGGCAGGTCAGTTCTTCTTGCCGCCGACATTGGCACCGTCGCGCCGCATCGGACAGCCGTTTCGTCTTTGCTACGTCAGCGTGGAGTCCGGCTCCAGCCCCAGGCCAGGGGATTGCGGCAGGGCCACCATCCCGTTCCGCGGAATCAGGGCACCGCCGAAGGGCGGCCGCTCCAGGGTCGCATAATAATATTCCAGCGCCGCACCAGTGCCCCAGGCGGCGATCAGATGCGCCGTGGCGAGCAAGCCAGGACCGAAATAGGGCGCGTGGGGCATGACGGCCACGCCGTGCTCGCGGGCCAGCACGGCAATGTCCAGCATCCGGGATATCCCAAGCTTGGTCACGCTGGGCTGCACGAAGTCCACCGCGCCGGCCGCAATCATAGCCCGGAAATCCTCGACCGTGCCGGCACATTCGCCGATTGCCACTGGCAGGCCGCCGGCGTTGCGGACCCGAGCAATGGCGGCGAAATCCTCGGGCGGCCAGACCGGCTCCTCAATAAAGCGGGGCGTGAGCGGGGCAATTTCCTTCGCCCAGGCGATCGCATCCTCGGCACTGAAGGCACAGTTGATGTCGACCATCAGCGGGATAGCTGGCACCGCGTCCCGCGCCGCGCGAAGGCATATGGGATCGATCTCGTGCAGCTTCAGTTCGCGGAAGCCGCGGCCGACGGCCTCCTCCGCGTTGCGTGCGACGCGGTCGGGATCGCCATAGCGCAGAAGACTGGCATAGGCCGGGATCTCGCGGGCTTCGCCACCGCCGATGAGGCGCTGCAAGGGCTGCCCGGCCAGCTTGCCGGCAATATCCCAGAGCGCGATGTCCACGCCCGCGATCGCGAAGCTCGCCGGACCATTGCGGCCGTAATTGTGTAGGCGGCGGTGCAGCAGCAGCATCAGGGCTGGGATATCGCGCGGGTCCTGGCCGATGCAGAGCGGTGCGACCAAGGTGTCGAGGGCGTGTTGCGTCACTCCGGCCAGAGTGAATCCGAAAGCCTCGCCCCAGCCGGTAATGCCGGAATCCGTATCAACCCGCACCAGCAGCGTGGCCATTTCCCTCAAACGAAGGTTGCCGCCTGCGCCGTCGCCGCCATAGGTGAAAGGGCTCTGCCGGAGTTCGGTCGTTACGCGAGTAATCCGCATGTTGTTCTCCCCGCCACCCTCGTTCCTCGCTGCGTCGTCAGCAGGTTGTAACCTCAAATCCGGAAACTAGCCCGCTCATTCCGAGAGCTTTTCAGCAGGGCTGTTGACCTGAACGGAGGCTGGCCGATGAGGAAGAGCCAGCCCACGGAAGAGCAGATTTCCTTCGCGCTGAAGCAGGCGAAGCCGGGCATCTCAGTGACGAGAGGAAATGCTGTCGAGGAAGGCGCGTGTCGATTGGCCGCAAAGCCGCCCGCGCTCCACCGGCGAGAGTCCGGCATGGCCTGAGCAGGGGGCCTCCACGCCTAATACGAGGTCCGGCGGCAAGGCTGCCAGGATCTCCGCCAGAGGCAGCCGGCCTTCCGGTGAGTTCGGGTAGAGGCGATTACCGCGCGCCTCGGCCCGCAGCAGGTCGGTGCCCAGGGGGCGCCCGCTTCCCGCCTGGCAGATCTGGCAATAATCGAGCAGCGCCGGGTCGATGGCCCGCAAGGCCTCCGGCGTCCCGCCCGAGCGGATCAGATGCAGCGCATCGATCAGGATGCCGGCATTGGCGTGCCCGGCCCGGGCGACCAGCCGCAGGGCGGCCTCAAGGGTGCCGGTCTGGCAGTAAGGGATCAGCTCCAGCGTGGGCTTGATGCCGAAGGACTCCGCCGCCTCGCAGAGCCGCGCGAAGTTCTCCGTCGCGCGGGCCTCGTCCGGGTCATTCCCGACAGTCAGCAGATGGCTCGCGCCCAGGCGCTGCCCGGTCTCCAGCACGGGAAGCAGGCGATCCACCTCGGTGTCCGGGGTCAGCCAGACGGCCTCCACATCGAGAATGCGGAGGCCGGTGTCGCGCAGCCGCGCCTCGATTCGCCGGATCAACGCC
>DATCMG010000832.1:0-1504 GCA_036563555.1 Roseomonas sp.
CGCCACCACGCTGAGCGCAAAGACCATTGGCGCGAAATAGGCCGAGGCCTCGGGGAAAAGCGGGATGGAGAAGCGCAGGAAGCCGTAGCCGCCCATCTTCAGCAGCACGCCCGCCAGGATCACCGAGCCCGCCGTCGGCGCCTCGACATGCGCGTCGGGCAGCCAGGTGTGCACCGGCCACATCGGCACCTTCACCGCGAAGGAGGCGAAGAAGGCCAGGAACATCCAGTACTGCCAGGACGGAGGCAGCGGGCTGTCCAGCAGCCCCGCGATGTCCGTCGTGCCGGCACGGTACCAGAGCGCCAGGATCGCGAGCAGCATCAGCACGGAGCCGAGCAGCGTGTAGAGGAAGAACTTGAAGGCGGCATAAACGCGCCGCTGCCCGCCCCACACCCCAATGATGAGGAACATCGGGATCAGCACGCCCTCGAAGAAGACGTAGAATAGGATGAGGTCCAGCGCACAGAACATGCCGACCATCATCGTCTCCAGGACGAGGAAGGCGATCATGTACTCCCGCACCCGGTTCTGCACCGCCTCCCAGGAGGCGAGGATGCAGATCGGCGTCAACAGGGTGGAGAGCAGGACGAAGAGCATCGAAATGCCGTCCACGCCCATATGGTAGTTGACGCCGAACTCCGGCAACCAGGCCATCCGCTCGACGAATTGCGCGTCCGCGGTCGAGGGATCGAAGCGGAACCACAGGATCAGCGACAGGACGAAGACGATCAGGCTGGTCCAGAGGGCGGTCCAGCGGGCATTCGAGGCGACGGTCGCCTCATCCCCCCGGACAGCCAGGATCGCCACCACCCCCGCCAGGGGCAGGAAGGTGAGAAGGGAGAGCAGCGGGAAGCCGGCCGCGTTCATCGCATGAAGCCCAGGAAGATGACGGAGACGAAGACCACGAGGCCCGCGATCATGGTGAAGGCGTAATTCGCCACGCGCCCGGTCTGGAAGCGTGCCACGCCGCGCGCGGCATCCACCGTGATCGCCGCGACGCCGTTCGGCACCCCGTCGATGATGGTCGCGTCGCCCGTTTTCCAGAAGATCCGCGAAAGGCGCCGGAAGGGGCGGACGAAGATCGTGTTATACAGCTCGTCGAAATACCACTTGTTCAGCAGGAAGCGGTACAGGCCCGGGAAGGTCGCCGCCAGCCGCGCCGGGATGGCCGGCGCGAACATGTAGAAGAGATAGGCCAGCGCGATGCCGGCGATGGCGATCACCGTCGGCGCCAGCGGTACCCATTCCGGCACGCCATGGGCCGCGTGCAGCACATGGTTATGCTCGGCGGTGAAGATGGAGTCGTTCCAGAACTCGGCCTGAAGGTCGCCCACGAAAAGCTCGTGGAAGGCCGCGCCCGTGAAGAGCGCGCCGAGCGCGAGCACCAGAAGCGGGATCAGCATCACCGCCGGGCTCTCATGCACATGCTCCATCGTGTGATGGTCAGCGCGCGGCTTGCCGTGGAAGGTCAGGATCAGCAGGCGCCAGGAGTAGAAGGCGGTCA
>DATCMG010000837.1:0-1974 GCA_036563555.1 Roseomonas sp.
CCATGACACGGCGGGCCCAATCCAGCTCCTCCGCCGTCGGGGCAAATGCGTCATTCAGTGGCGCAACCTGCGATGGGTGCACGATGAGCGCGCCGCGGAAGCCCAGGCGACGGGCACGCCGTGCGGTCTCGGCGAAGGCCGCGATATCGGAATAGGCGCCGATGCTACCGACAAAACCCAGCGGCAGGATCCCCGCCGCGCGCGCGGCGCAGAGCACGGCATAGTTCGGCGTGAACAGCGTATCGGGTTCCGGCACACCGCCGATGGCGGCCGAGTAATCCTCTGGCCCCAGCGTCATGGCGGCAACGCGCGGATGCGCGCCCGCGATCGCCGGCAGCACGAAGAGAGCACCCGGCGTTTCCACCTGCAGGATCAGTTTAATCCCCCCGGGCGGCAGCCCCCTCTCCGCCTCCAATTCCGCCACGGCGTCGGCAACGTCACGGACGAAGCCCGCATCCTCCACCTTGGGTAGAACCAGCGCGGCCAGGCCCGGCAGCACAGCCGCTTCCAGATCCTGCCCGAGATACCGCAGATTGTGATTTACCCGCACCATCGCCGCCGTTCCGTTGCGCGTGATGCTGTCGATGGAGGCCCGGAGCATCGCGCGCGCCGCCGGCTTTTCCGCCGCAGGAACCGCGTCCTCAAGGTCCAGGATCACGCCATCCGCGCCGCGCTCATGCGCGCGGGCGATGAAGCGCTCCACATGCGCGGGCACGAAGAGAAGCGAGCGCCACCGGGGCGCGGCAGATTTGGTCATGCAGCATGGTTCCGTGTGGGGTTGTGGCCGGGTTCGGTAATCACCCCCTCGGCCAACAGTGACTGAATCTCGGACTCGGGAAGGCGCAGCACGTCGCGCAGCAGGGCCGCGCTGTGCTCGCCCAGCGCTGGCGCCGGCGCGGCAATGGCGGGCGCGGCTCCGTCCTCGAAGCGGATCGGTGGCGCATGCACCGCGACATGGCCCAGCTCGGCATCCGGCAGGTCCATGATGGCTCCCCGCTCCCGGATATATGGATGGTCGCGCAGCTGCGTCGCGTCCAGCACGGCGCCGGCCGTCACATCCGCCGCCTCGAACAGGGCGAGGTTCTCCTCCGTGCTCCGCATCGCGATCGCCCCACCGATGATAGCGTCCAGCGCATCCACATTTGCCTGCCGCGCCTCGGGGGTGGAAAAGCGGGGATCCTGGATCAGCTCCGGCTGGCCCAGCGCGGCGAAAAGCCGCTCGACCGATGCCTGCATCCCCGCCGATACAGCGATCCAGCGGTCATCGGCGGCGCGATATACATTGCGGGGCGCATGGCTTGGCGCGCGGCTGCCCTGGCGCAGGGGCGTGCGGCCGCTCACCTGATGGTCCAGTGCCAGGGGGCCGAGCACGGAGAGCACCCCGTCGAAAAGCGCGAGGTCCAGCACCCGCCCCCTACCGGTGCGCTCCGCCTGCCGCAGGGCCGCGGCAATACCGATCGCGCCATAGAGCCCGGTCACGCTGTCGGCGAGCGGCAGCGGCGGCAGCACCGGCTCGCGGTCGGGGAAACCATTCATGGCCGCAAAACCCGAAAGCGCCTCCACCAGGGAGCCGAAGCCCGGCCGATGCCGCCAGGGTCCTGTCTGCCCCCAGCCAGAGATGCGTGCGATGATCAGCCGCGGACTCCGCGCGTGCAGCACCTCGGGCCCTATTCCCATCCGCTCCAGCGTGCCGGGACGGTAATTCTCCACCAGTGCATGGGAATGCGCGGCGAGGTCCAGCAACAGCGCCTTGCCGCGCGGCGAGCGCAGATCGACCGACAGGCTACGCTTGCCGCGCGCATAGGCCTTCCAATGTGTCGAGACCCCTTCGGTCCGCCAGGCCCGCAACTCATCCCCGCGGCCCGGCGCCTCGACCTTGATGACCTCGGCCCCCAGATCCGCCAGGGCGGCCGTCAGCACATTCCCGGCTACCAGCCGCGACAGGTCGAGAACACGCACCCCCTCCAGCAGGGG
>DATCMG010000842.1:0-3056 GCA_036563555.1 Roseomonas sp.
TCGGGCCTGCATCACATGGCCTTCGAGATCATCGATAACGCCGTTGACGAGGCCCAGGCGGGTTTTGCCACCACCTGCACCGTGGTGCTGAACGGCGATGGCAGCGTGACCGTGACCGATGACGGCCGCGGCATCCCCACCGACATCCATGCCGAGGAAGGCGTCTCCGCCGCCGAGGTGGTGCTGACGCGCCTGCATGCGGGTGGCAAGTTCAACCAGAACTCCTACAAGGTTTCCGGCGGCCTGCACGGCGTGGGCGCGGCGGTGGTGAACGCCCTGTCCGAGTGGATGGAAGTCCGCATCTGGCGGGACGGCAAGGAGCACCTGATCCGCTTCGAGTATGGCGAGACGGTGAGGCCGCTTGAGATCATCGGCCCGAGCAATCACCCCAACGGCACGGAGGTGACGTTCAAGCCCTCCGCCGAGACCTTCACCAAGACCGAGTTCGAGTTCGCCATCCTGGAGAAGCGCCTGCGCGAGCTGGCCTTCCTCAATTCCGGCCTGCGCATCCATCTGCGTGACGAGCGCCATGCGCCTGTGCAGGAGGTCGATTTCCACTTCCAGGGCGGCCTTGTCGCCTTCGTGGAATGGATGGACGCGGCCGAGGACCCGCTCTTCAAGCCGCCCGTCTCCTTCACCAGCAAGGAGCATGATGGCATTCGCGTCGAGATGGCGATGTGGTGGAACCGCTCGCCGCGCGAGCGGACGCTCTGCTTCACCAACAACATCCCGCAGCGCGACGGCGGCACGCACCAGGCCGGCTTCCGGCAGGCGCTGACGCGCGTGGTGACGAAATACGCCGCCGAGTTGGCGAAGAAGGAGAAGGTGGAGCTTTCGGGCGAGGATATGCGGGAGGGGCTTTCCTGCATCCTCTCGGTAAAGGTGCCGGACCCGAAATTCTCCTCCCAGACCAAGGACAAGCTCGTCTCCTCCGAGGTGCAGCCGGTGGTGCAGGTGGCGGTCGCCGATGCGCTGAGCCACTGGTTCGAGACGCATCCGAAGGAAGCCAAGCTCGTCCTCGACCAGGTCGTGCTCTCGGCCGTCGCACGGCGCGCGGCGCAGATCGCGCGGGAGAAGGTGGGGCGGAAGAACGCGCTCGATATCTCCACGTTGCCGGGCAAGCTGGCGGACTGCCAGGAAAAGGACCCGGCGAAGTCCGAGCTGTTCCTCGTCGAGGGTGACTCGGCCGGTGGCTCCGCCAAGCAGGGCCGCAACCGTGCGAACCAGGCGATCCTGCCGCTGAAGGGCAAGATCCTGAATGTCGAGCGCGCGCGGATGGACAAGATGCTCTCCTCGGCCGAGGTGGGCACGCTGATCACTGCGCTGGGCGCCGGCATCGGTGCGCGCGATCCGGACCGGCCGAACATGCCGTTCTTCGATCCGGACAAGCTGCGCTACCATCGCATCGTTATCATGACGGACGCTGATGTGGACGGCTCCCACATCCGCACGCTGCTGCTGACCTTCTTCTTCCGGCAAATGCCTGAGCTGATCGAGCGCGGTTACCTCTACATCGCGCAGCCGCCCCTCTATCGCGCCAAGCGCGGCAATGACGAGCGCTACCTCAAGGACGACCGCGCGCTTGAGGAGTTCCTGCTGGAGAAGGCGCTGCATGGCGCCCGCCTGGCCTATGCCGATGGGCGCGAGATCAGCGGCGAGGAGCTGCGCGCGGCGGTGGATGAGCTGCGCAATGCGTCACGCCGCATCCGGCGCCTGACCAATAATGTGCCGCCCGAGATCGTTGAGCAGGCCGCCATCGCCGGCGCCCTGGGCGTCGCGCCGCATCCGGAGGCCGCGCCGCGCCTTGCCGCCCGCCTGAACGAGTTGGCGGCACCGACGGAGCGGAGCTGGAAGGCCACGCTGGATGAGGAAGGCCTGCGCGTCTTCCGCCAAGTGCGCGGCGTGACGGAGAGCCACCACCTCGATCCCATCGCGCTTCGCTCCGCCGAGGCGCGCTGGCTGGAGGAGCGGCGGGACCGGCTCTCGACCGATTTCGGGAGCCCCGCGATGCTGTATTTCGACGCGCAGAGGCAGGAGGTGCGCGGTCCGATGGCGACGCTGGACCGCATCCTGGGCCAGGGCCGCAAGGGCCTGACCGTGCAGCGCTTCAAGGGGCTGGGCGAGATGAATCCCGAGCAGCTCTGGAAAACGACGCTGGACCCGGAGGCACGCACCCTGCTGCGCGTTGAGGTCGAGGATGCGGATGATGCGGGCCGCGTCTTCTCGACCTTGATGGGTGACGTGGTGGAGCCGCGCCGCGACTTCATCGTGGGGAATGCGCTGAAGGTGGCGAATCTCGACGTGTGATATTTGTTGTCTTCTTACGCATAAGATGACATTACCCTACCGTAAGTTGGCACAACTGCCGCCCGACGAAGCGCGGGCGGCAGCATTCCCGTCGACGGCAATAGCCCTTGCGTCGTCGAGGATCCGATCAAGGCCGGTCGCCGGGTCGGCCGGGAAGCATCGGCTTCCGCGAATTCTCAACACGATCCAGACCGGCTGCCCGATTCTTCTCGCAGCCCGAGATCTCGCTGACCGGCTCAGCTGAGCGAGCAGCCTGCCGCGCGGAGGATTCTTGATGCTCTTCGTCCCGGACGGTCCTGATGCGTCGACTACATCCCCGCGCTCTTCGTGCTCGGCCCCTCTCAGCAAGGGCGACCTCACCATGAAAAATAGCGTATCGAGTATACAGAAATAGAAATTTTTCCTATTACATTAGATAAATTCCTTATTTATTCTCGAAATAATAAGATTGGCGGGGATTTTTCCTTATCGTAACCATTCCGGCGCGATGCAATCGCACCCGAGCGAGCTAATGCCGGTTGGCCTAGAGCGTGATCCGAGCGACCTGATTCGAATGTTCTTGCCCGACGCGGCGGCGATCTGATTCACCCTGCTGGCTGGTGAGGAGGCCAGCATGGATGGGTCGGACCTTGTCGGAGGATCTTCGCAGCCGCGTTGTTGGGGCGGTGGAGGGTGGATTGTCCCGCCGGGCGGCGGCCGAGCAGGACAGGCCCGACGTCGCGGCCAAGCGCCGCGCCTGGTTCAACGCG
>DATCMG010000851.1:0-4990 GCA_036563555.1 Roseomonas sp.
TCGCCCGGCTGGAGTTCTCCGCACCCGACGAGGCCCGCTTCCCCGCGCTGCGCCTGGCGCGTGAGGCCTTGCGGGCCGGGCAGGGGGCCACCACCATCCTGAATGCGGCGAATGAGGTGGCGGTGGAACGGTTCCTGACGCGGCGGCTCGGCTTCCTGGACATTGCCCGCGTGGTCGAGACCACGATGGGCCGGCTGGGCTCGCCGCCCGTGCCGTCGCTCGATGCCGTTCTGGCCCTCGATGCCGAGGCTCGCGCCGAGGCCGGCCGCATCGCCGGCCAGCTCTTCCTCCCCGCCTGAAACCGGACGCCCAGCCAGAGAAAGGCGCAGAGAGACCAAAGTGGACTTCCTCCCCGACCCCTTCCGCACCGTGCTCGCCTTCGTGGTCGTGCTGGGCGTGCTCGTCTTCTTCCACGAGCTCGGCCATTACGCGGCCGCCCGCTGGCGCGGTATCTTCGTGGAGAAGTTCTCCATCGGCTTCGGTCGTCCCCTGGCGGCCTGGACCGACAAGCGCGGGACGGATTGGCAGATCGGCTGGCTCCCGCTGGGCGGCTATGTGAAGCTCTACGGCCAGGAGGGCGCCGGCGACGTCACCGATTCGGCCGATGCGCCCCCGGGCCACGATCCGCGCGGCCCCCGTTTCCACGACAAGCCTGTGGGCGACCGCGCCATCGTCGTAGCGGCCGGGCCGATCGCGAATTTCGTGCTGGCTGCTGTGCTTTTTTCTGCCCTGTTCATCGCGGTCGGCCGGCCGGTCGGCAACACCACCGTGGCCTCGGTGGTGCAGGGCGGCGCGGCGCAGCAGGCCGGCATCCTGGCGGGCGACCGCATCCTGGCGCTGGATGACGAGCCGGTCCGGCGTTTCGAGCAGGTGCAGGCCCATATCCAGCCCCGCGCCAGCCAGCCCGTCCGCGTGCGGCTGCTGCGCGAGGGGCAGGAACTGACCGTGACCGCAACCCCTATCCCGCGCCCCGGCGCGGCGGAGGGTGAAACCCCGGTAGGGATGCTCGGGATCGGCGGCGGCGTGCCGACCTATGAACGGACCGACCCTCTCTCGGCGGTCTGGGGCGGCGTAACCTATACGGCGGAAGTCACGGCGCAGACGCTCAGCGGCATCTGGCAGATGATCACGGGGCAGCGTGGTTCCGAGGAGATCGGCGGCCCGCTGCGCATTGCCCAGCTCTCGGGTCAGGTGGCCAGCCTCGGCCTCACGAGTCTGGTCAGCTTCATGGCCATCCTTTCGGTGAACCTGGCGCTCATCAATCTCTTTCCCATCCCGGTGCTGGATGGCGGACACCTCGTCTTCTATGCGCTGGAGGCGATCCGCGGCCGTCCGCTGCCGCCCAGGGCAGTGGAATACGGGTTCCGGGCCGGCCTTGCCGTGCTGGCGACGCTCTTCGTTTTCGCCACATGGAACGACCTCTCCAGCTTCGGGCTGTTTCGCTGGATGCACGGCCTGTTCGGCTGACACACCTCGATTTCAGGGGGCTGCGCCCGAAACCTTCGCGGGGGTGGCAACATGCCGCCCTTGCGGCTAGGTTGCGCCCCCGCGAACCGGAACAGCCGGCACAGGATAACGCCTTGCAAGCCTCGCCTTTCTCCCGGGCCCTTCTGCTGGCCGCCACCTGCCTTGTGCCCATTGCCGCGCCTACGGTCGCGGAGGCGCAGCCACGCCGGGCCGCGCCGCAGCAACGGCCCGCGGCGCGCCCTGCCTCCGGCACCGTCCAGGCCATCGACGTGCAGGGCAACCAGCGCATCGAGGCGGAGACGATCCGCTCCTACATGCTCCTCCAGCCCGGCGACGCCTTCGAGGAGGACCGGCTTGACCGCTCCCTTCGCACGCTCTTCGCGACGGGCCTCTTCCGCGACGTGCGCGTCGGCCGCCAGGGCGACCGGATCGTGGTGCAGGTGGAGGAGAACCCGATCGTCAACCGGGTTGCCTTCGAGGGGAACAGCAAGCTCAGCGACGACGTCCTGCGCAACGAGGTTCAGCTCCGCTCGCGCTCCGTCTTCACTTCCCAGGCCGCGCAGGCCGACCGCGCGCGACTGCTTGAGATCTATGCCCGCCGCGGCCGGCTCTCCGCGACCGTCGAGCCGAAGATCATCCAGCTCGACCAGAATCGCGTCGACGTCGTCTATGAGGTGAATGAAGGGGCGGTGGCCCTTGTCAGCCGCATCAATTTCGTCGGCAACCGATCGGTCTCCGACAGCCGCCTGAAGGAGATCGTGGCGACGCGCGAGGCCGCCTGGTATCGCCCTTTCAGCAGCAGCGACACCTATGAGCCCGAGCGCCTGAACTTCGATCGCGAGCTCCTGCGCCGCTACTACCTGCGCCAGGGCTATGCGGATGTGAACGTCACGAGCAGCACGGCCGAGTTGTCGCCGGACCGTTCGGGATTCTTCGTCACCTATACGATCAACGAGGGCCGCCGCTATCGCCTGGGCAAGGTGGAGACGACCTCCGCCCTGCGCAACGTCACCGCCGACCAGCTCCGCCGCGAGGTCGATCTCTCGACGGGCGACTGGTATGATGGCGAGGCGGTCGAGCGCATTTCCGAAGCCATCTCCGACCGCGCGAACCAGCTTGGCGCACCCTTCGTCGAGGTGACGCCGCGCATCGTCCGCAACACGGATGCCGGCACGGTCGACATCACCTTCGAGGCGAAGGAGGGCAACCGCCTCTTCGTCGAGCGCATCGACATCACGGGCAATGTCCGCACGCAGGACCGCGTGATCCGCCGCGAGTTCCGCCTGGCCGAGGGCGATGCCTTCAACGCCGCGCTCGTGCGCCGCTCGCGCCAGCGCATCCGCGACCTCGGCTATTTCAACGACGCGACCATCTCCACCACGCCTGGCTCTGCGCCGGACCGCGTGATCCTCGGCACCAATGTGAGCGAGAAGGCGACGGGCGAGGTCTCCATCGGTGGCGGCTACTCGACCGATGCCGGCGCGCTGGCCGATCTCGGCCTGCGCGAGCGCAACCTGCTCGGCACGGGTATCGACGCGCGCATCAACGGCGTGCTCGCACAGCGCCGCAGCCAGCTCGACCTGTCCGTCACCGACCCGTCCTTCCTGGACCGCAACCTCGCCGTCGGCGCGGATGTCTTCTACATCAACCGCGACCTGCTGGACTATTCGGGCTACCGGGAGCGCCGCTACGGCTTCGCCGTGCGCGCCGGCTACGAATTCAACGAGTATCTGCGCCAATCCTGGGCCTATACCCTGTCGAACCGCAACATCTTCGACGTGGACCCGGACGCCTCGCGCTACATCCGGGAGCAGCGCGGCACCACGCTGCTGTCGCAGATCGGCCAGACCCTCACCTATGACCGCCGGGACAGCCGCCTGGATCCGCGCAGCGGCTATCTCGTGCGCCTGGGCACGGACTTCGCGGGCCTCGGCGGCGATGTGCAATATGTCCGTGGCCGGCTGGACGGCGCCTATTACATCCCGTTCGAGCGCCTGCTGGGCGACCCGAACTACGTTCTCGCGATCCAGGGCTCCGTTGGCTACCTCGAGCCCTTCGGCGGGAAGGACGAGCGGATCGTCGACCGCTTCTTCCTGGGCGGCGAGAACCTGCGCGGCTTCGAGACGGCCGGCGCCGGCCCGCGCGACACCACCACGCGCGACAGCCTCGGCGGCCGCTTCCTCTATACCCAGACGACCGAGTTCCGCTTCCCGCTTCCAATCCCGGACGAGATCGGCATCACCGGCCGCGCCTTCGTCGATGTCGGCGGGCTGAGCGGCTCCTCCTCGGGACCTGGGATCGTCGACGAGGCCTCTCCCCGCGTCGGCGCCGGCGTGGGTGTGTCCTGGCGCAGCCCCTTCGGGTTGATCAACCTCGACTTCGCGCAGGCCGTCGTGAAGAAGAATTACGACGAGACGCAGTTCTTCCGCTTCGGCTTCGGCACGCGGTTCTGAGAACGAAGAAGACTGGAGTTCGCATGATGACCGCGCGTCCCGCGCTTGCCGCCCTCGCGGCCCTTCTGATCCCGGCCGGCACGGCGCTGGCGCAGTCCGATCCCGGCTTCTTCATCCCGCCGCAGCAGGGCGGTGGTGGTGGGCAGAGCCGCCCGGCCCAGGCCCAGCAGCGTCCCGCCCAGCCTCAGCGTCCGCCGCAGCAGGCCCAGCGCCCGCCGCAGCCCAACCCCGCTCCGCTGCCGCCCGGCCAGCCGCCGCCGGCCGCGGTCATCGGCATCGTGGACGTGCCGGAGATCCAGCGGAACTCCACAGCCTTCAACAGCGTGCGCGAAGAGATCGAGAAGCGCCGCCAGAAGCTGAACGATGACCTGCAGCGTGAGCAGACCCGCTGGCGCGAGGAGCAGCAGAGCCTCGCCAACCAGCGCGCCACAATGAATCCCGAGCAGCTCCGCCAGAAGGAGCGCGAGCTGCAGGAGCGCATCACCGACAGCCAGCGCGTCTTCCGTGACCGTTCCCGCGCGATCGAGCAGGTTGCCCAGGGCGCCCTGCAGGAGATCGAGCAGGCGGTGGCGGTGGTGATCCGCCAGGTGGCGGCCAGCCGCAACGTGAACCTCGTCCTCCCGCGCCCGCTGGTGATCTTCAACGACACGCCCTTCGACCTGACGGACGAGATCAGCCAGCAGGTGAATCGCGTCCTGCGCAACGTCACCCTTCCGCCCGAGGGCCAGGCTCCGGCCCAGGCAGGCCAGCCGGCGGCCCAGGGACAGACGGGCGGGCAGGCTCCTGCCCAGCGGCCGGCCCAGCAGGCTCCGGCGCAGCAGCAGCAACGCCGCTAGCCCGTGGCGGCGGATCCCCGCTTCCACGCGGTCGCCGGCCCGCTGCCACTTGCGCAACTGGCGCAGGCGGCCGGGATCGCGGTGCCGGAAGGGGCGGGCGACCGCCTCTTCGCCGGTGTCTCAACCCTCCAGGCGGCCGGGCCGGACGAGCTTTCCTTCCTCGACGCCCGCCGCTGGCTGCCAAGCCTGCGCGAGAGCCGTGCCGGTGCCGTGGTGCTGGCGGCGGAGAACGCG
>DATCMG010000903.1:0-1524 GCA_036563555.1 Roseomonas sp.
CTGCAGCCCGTAGTCGCCGAGCGCGTGCACGGCGGCGTCGGCCAGCGCGCCGATCTCGTCCTCAGTGAGCGCGTGCAGGTCCTTACGGCCCTTGGGCGTCTCGAGCCGGAGGTTGGTGAACGGGTTGGAGGCGATCAGCCCGTCGCGCTGCGCGTCCCCGAACATCGTGCGCGCGACGCGCGTCGTGTTGTTCGGCCATTCCACAGCGAGCCGACGGGCGGTCGGACGATCGACGCGCGAAAGCAGGAGGTCGCCGGCGTCCTCGACAATGCGCTCGACGGCGTACCGGTAGGTGCGCTGCGTCGCAGGCGCGGGGCGTGCGTAGTCGCGAAGCCAGACCATGGACCAGTCACGAATGGTCCTGGCTCGGGCGGACGGAGCGATGCCGAGCGTCGCGGCGCGTCCCGCGTCGACGGCTTCAGCCTCGGTGTCGAACGAACCGATCCACCGCTGCTTGCCGGGCGCGCTCGGGTCGTAGACCTTCACCGTCCACCTGTTGCCGCGCCTTCGTACCGCCATCAGGGCCCCTCTCGTTCGAGTGCCTTCGTGAGCCTGGCCACCTCGCGCTCCAAGCGAGCCACGCGCACCTCTACGGGCTCGACGCGCTGCTGCGCGCGCTGCTCGAGCCATACCAGCACGGCGGCGAATTCGAACCGTGCGTGCTCGCCCGGAAGCTGCCGCGGCATGACCGGCATGCCCTCGCGCATCCGCAGTTCGACCCAGCGGGTGGACCGACCCAGCTCGCTCGCAAGCTGTTTCTTGGTCAGCAGCCGGTTCGGTCTCGTCGGGAACCGGAGGACCACCGCGGGTGTTTGAGAGTTGTCCCCCACATCTGTTAAGCCCGCCGAAGTGGCTTGAAATGCAAGCTAATTCGTAAAGCCAGCCTAAGCGCAAGCCACTCACCGCGGTGAGACCACCGGTAAGCCCAGCGTTGGCGCGTCCGCGAGCATGCGCCGGTCGTAGGTGATTAGCGCCTGCAGATCGCCGGCGATGCTCGCGGCGGTCGCCAGGTGGATCGCGTCCACGAGCGCAGCAGATTCCAACCGATGCCCATCGCCGGGAGGACGACCGCGTCCATCGAGAGCAGATCGAGTCCGGACAGCACGCGCGCGGCCAGCGGGGAGGCGTGCGGCCCGATGCGCAGCGCCGTGCGTGTCAGCTCAACCGCGGCGAGTGCGCTCGACACCCGGTGCGGCCAGCGCAGCAGCTCACGCCGCAGTGCCGCGGTGTCAGCCTCGACGACGATCAACTTGACCAGCGCCGAGGAATCGAGGTAGGCGACCGGGGAGCTACTGACGGCCACGCCCGGCCGCATCGTCCGGCCGCGGTCCGCGCTCAGCTTCCAACGCGGCGGTCGCCGGAGCTCCCGGCCCGAGGTTCAGCGGCTCGACGTCGAGCAGCTCGCCCTCAGCCTGGCGGACGATCAGGTCCTCGAGTCGATGCTGAGCGGGCAGCTGAGACGGCGACGGGTTCACGGCCATGACGACAGTATGAACCGGCAGCCGCGCGTACTTGCAGCGCATC
>DATCMG010000906.1:0-4935 GCA_036563555.1 Roseomonas sp.
TGCCACACCCGATCCCATCCCGAACTCGGCCGTGAAACACCACAGCGCCCATGGTACTGCGTCCCAAGACGCGGGAGAGTCGGTCGGCGCCAGGCCACCAGACCGGATCAGTAACAATAACGGATGATGCCCATCACAGCCGCCCATCCCCCAATAAGGAGCGGCGGCTGTGACGGTTAGACCTACTCAGGGCCGGGTGCCTGCCCACTCGGCGAAGGGACGCCGGCTGCCCCTGTACCTGCCACATTCATCGCGATCATGCCTGCCGCAAGCTTTGCCAGGCACCGTGCAGCACGTAACCGAACCGCCGCCTGCCCCTCTACGCCGTCCGGCAGAGTGCAGCCGGCGAGTGTGACAGCCGTGCCGAGGATTCGTGCCTCCAGCATGGCCGTAACGGCACTGCCTGAGGCGTCCGGTCCGAATTCCGCATCCACCGCCTCCCCTGCCCGGTCGATTTCCGCCTCAACGCGCTCGTCCTCCGCAGCGATGCCAAGGATCTCAGCGGGGGGATCCGGCTCCTCCCCCGCGAGGATCGCCATAAGTCCAAGAGTGGCAATCAAGGTGTGGATCGGCCCGCTATCGCCTCCGCGCGAAGCGAAGGCGCCGAAGGCAACCGCCAGCGCCGCCTCGCCCAGCACCTCACCTGTCTCTGGATTGAGTTTTGGCAGAGTGGACGTCGAATCCTCCGTCGTGGTGTTGCCCTCGCCAATGCCGGGAAGCGCAGGTACGCCTCCATCGGCGAAGACGCGGGTGAGGGTGGCAAGTGCATCCATAAGACGTTGCTCGGATATGGCGGCCATGACCTCGTTCTCCCCTTTGAGACAGAACGTGCGCAGGCCGCGGTCGTTCAGCATGAGAGTGCCCACTTCGCCCCACTCTCCTTCCAGCCGGCCTGCTTCCCCGAACTCAGGCACGGCATTGCAGCGGCCGATCCGCCAAAGAAGCTGAACGGCGAGGCATCACGAGACTCAATGCGGATCGCTCTGATACTGGCTCCACACCTGCTTCAACTAACGATGACGATCTGTCCCTTCTGCATGGGCACGGCACGCTGCTCTTAGGCCGGAGTGAACATGGGGACAGGCTGGCCATTTCCCTCGCTGGGAACGAAGGTCAGGCGCACGGGCTGGCCGATACGCAGAGCCTCGAAGTCGCAGTCCACGATATTGGTCATGATCCGCGGCCCCTCCTCCAATTCGACATAGGCGATGGCATAGGGCGTCTTCGCGCGCATGATGCTGAAGGTGTAGATCGTGGCCCGGCCGCTGGCAGGCACGTACTCAACCTCGCCCTCATCATTGAAGGGGCAGATGGGGCGCGGGGGGTAATGTGCCTTCCCTGTTTTCGTATTACGGCCAATCAGCAACTTGCCGTCGCGCGCGGCCTCCCAGAACACGCGGGTGGAGGGATCGGGCGCCGGGCTCGGCGGCACGCGCCCCTGGGGCTGTCCGGCCATCGTCACTCCCTCTCCAGAACCAGCGTGCCGCTGCCATGGCGCGTGCCGAGCGACCCACCCGTGCCATGCGCCAGGGCCAGGTCGCAGTTCCTCACCTGCACGGCCGGATTCGCCTCACCCCGGAGCTGCCGCACGGCCTCGATCACCTTCGTGATGCCGCCGCGATTGGCCGGATGATTGTTGCACAGCCCGCCACCATCCGTGTTGAAAGGCAACTTGCCTACGCCCGAGATCAGGTTTCCGTCCGCAACGAAGCGCCCGCCCTGCCCCTTATCGCAGAAGCCGAGATCCTCAAGCTGCAGCAGTACGGTGATGGTGAAGCTGTCATAGATGCTGGCGTATTTGATGTCGGCCGGCGTCACGCCCGCCTCCTCGAAGGCACGGGCGCCGGAGAAGCGGGCGCCGGTGAAGGTGAGGTCAAGCTGCCCGCCCATCTGGTGCTTCACCGCCTCCCCGGCACCCCGGAGCGTGACGACGGGTCGCTTCAGGGAACGCGCAATCTCCGGCCGCGCCACCACCAGGGCGCCGCCGCCATCGCTGATGACGCAGCAATCCAGCCGGTGCAGCGGATCGGCCACCAGGGGCGAGTTCACGACATCCTCCACCGTCACCACCTTGCGCAGCATGGCGTGCTCATTGTGTTGCGCGTGGTGGCTGGCGGCGACCTTGATCCAGGCGAGTTGCTCGCTCGTCGTGCCGAACTCGTGCATGTGGCGCATGGCGCCCATGGCGTACATGTTGGCGATGGCGGCGCCATAGGGATACTCGAACTGCACGTCGGGCTGGGCGGGGTTCCCGGCGCGCGGCGTGGTGCCGGTGGCCACGCCCTCGGATCGCGGACGCCCGGCCAGGGTGATCAGCGCGATGTTGCAGCGGCCCAGCGCGATGGCCGCCGCCGCGTGAGCAACATGCAGCAGGTAGGAGCTTCCGCCGACATCCGTGGAATCAACGTGCCGCAGGCGGTCCAGGCCGATATAGTCGGCCATGCTCAGCGGCCCCATGCCGGGCGCGTCGCCGGCGCAGAAATAACCATCCACATCGGCACGCGAGAGGCCGGCATCCCGCAGGGCGCCGAGCGCAACCTCGGCATGCAACTGCGCCGTGCTCTTGTCCTCGGCCTTACGGGTCGGATGTTCATAGGCGCCGACGATGCAGGCCTTGCCCCTTATGCTCACGCTCAATGCCCCTTCGCGGTTTCGTTCGTCACTGCACCCTCATCCCGCCGCTCCGCGATACCCTGCCCTACGCCTTGGGGAAGGATCCCCGCAGCACCGGGCGCAAGGCACCGGAGACAGCTTCGATCACGGCAGCGCGACCCCGAGCTTCGCGGCCCAGAGACCCAGCCCCTCAAGAATTTCACCGCGCAAGGTTACGCCGTCGCGCTCTGCCGTCTCACGCCGGCGCAGCCCGGCCTCGCCCGGCAGGCGCACCGGACCGAAGCCCGGACGGGGCGGGCTGCTGCGGCAATTCTCCGCGATCGCCCCGCTCTGCCGGACAAAGGCGCCGAAACCCGCGAAGGCCCCGGGATCGAAAACTTGGAGAAAGACGGCATTGACCATCCCCTTTGGCCGATCCGCGCGGCCCTGGCCCGAAAGGCCCTGGCTCAGTGCCTCCGCCGCCAACCCCCAGCCATAGCCCTTCTGCCCATGGTCCTGCCCACCGGCCGGCAGCACGGTGCCGCCACGCTGGAGCACTGTAGGATCGTCAGTCACCGTGCCCTCGGCATCCATCAGCCAGGGCCGGTCGTAGCGGCGGCCCTCGCGCGCCAGCCGCGCCGCCATGTTGTTCGTGGTGATGGAGGCGCTGACATCAATCAGCACGGGATCGCCGTCCGTCGGAAAGCCGATGGCAAAGGGCGCCGGCGACAGGGCGGCGCGAAGGCCGCCGAAGGGCGCCACGGTGGCGACACCCGGCGCCGAGGAAGCAATGGTCAGCACCATACCGCGCGCCGCCACGCGCGGCAGATAGGCGGCGAGGCAGCCGATATGGTGGCCATTGCCGATGGCAACGCTCACCGTGCCGTACTGCTCGACCCGATCGAGCGCGATATCGATGGCGCGCGTTACCAGCCACGGTCCCGGCAGGCGCTTGCCGTCCCAGGCCAGGCAGGCACCGCGATCAGAGAGCACCTCCGGCGCACCGGACAGGGCGAGGCCGCCCGAGGCGATCTCATCGAGGTAGCGCGTCACCAGCGCCAGCCCGTGGGTGTCGTGGCCGAGCATGTCGGCTTCCACCAGGACCGCCGCCACGGCAGAGGCCTTCTCGGCCTCCATCCCCGCCGCACCGAACAGCGCCGCAGCGAATCGACGCAGCTTGCCGGGCGCGTGGCGCTGGGCGATCTCCGCTTCGCTCACGCGAGCACCCCAATCGGCCAGGGAACGAACTCGTTCTCGCCCAACCCGTTCAGCTCGCTCTTCGTCCTCTCGCCCGAGGCGTGGCGCAGCAACTGCTCGAAGATCCGCTGGCCCATCTCTTCCAGCGTCGCCTCGCCATCAATGATAACGCCGCAATTGATGTCCATGTCGTCCACCATGCGCTCATACATGGGCGTGTTGGAGGCAAGCTTGATGGTGGGCGCAGGCACTGAACCGAAGCAGGAGCCGCGCCCGGTGGTGAACATGACCATGTTCGCCCCACCCGCGATCTGCCCGGTCGCCGAGGTCGGGTCGTAGCCGGGCGTATCCATGAACACGAGGCCGCGCGCCGTCACCGGCTCGGCGTAGCAATACACCTCCATGAGCGGCGAGTTGCCGCCTTTCTTGGCGCCGCCAAGCGACTTCTCCAGCACATTGGCGAGGCCACCTGCATTGTTGCCGGGGCTCACCCGCCCGTTGATCTGGGTGTCACGTCCGAGATTGTAGTTCAGCCACCAGTTCATCCGGTCCACCAGTTTCTGGCCGACCTCCGGCGTCACGGCGCGCGCGGTGAGCGTGTGCTCGACACCGAAGATCTCGCTGGTTTCACTCAGGATCGCGGTGCCGCCATGCCGCACGAGAATATCCATCGCAGCGCCCAGCGCCGGGTTGGCGGAAAGGCCCGAGAACCCGTCCGAACCGCCACATTGCATGCCGATGACGAGATGCTCCGCCGAGACCGGCTCCCGCCTGATGTCATTGGCAGCCGGCAGCATCTCCTGCACCAGCGCCTTGCCAGCCTCCACCGCGCGGCGCAGCCCGCCGGATTCACCGATCACCAGCGTGCGCAGCTTCGGCCCGACCGCGAGCCCCTGCTCGCGCAGGAACTCCTCAAGCTCGTTGCTCTCCCCTCCCTCGGCGATCACAAGCGCGGCGGCGGTGTTGGGATGGCGGATATAGCCACCAAGCGTGCGGCGCAGCAGCGCCATCGGTTCGCCGGTGCGCTCCATGCCATCACCCGTCTCGTGCACGAAGGGCACGACGCCATCGATGTTCGGAAACCCGGCGAGGCGATCGGGGGTGAACGAGTTGGCGATCTTGCGCGCCGCCGTGGCGCCCGCATTG
>DATCMG010000907.1:0-6694 GCA_036563555.1 Roseomonas sp.
ACCCTCGGGAGGATCACCCCCATGCGCCGCCGCGCCCGTTTCCTGGCCGCCTTCGCCGCCCTGGCGCTCGCCTTCGGCCCCGCCATCGCAGAAGCACGCCCTGGCGGCGGCTCCTCATCGGGCAGCCGTGGCAGCCGCACCTACAGCGCACCGCCCAGCACGCGGACGGCACCGGGCACTGCGACCCCCTTCAACCGTAGCGAGGCGCCCAGCCAGGCCCCCGGCGCCAACCAGCCCGGCTATGCCCAGCAGCGCCCGGCGCCCTCCTACACCACCCCCAACCGGGGCGGGATGTTTGGCGGCGGCTTCATGACCGGCCTGATGGGCGGCCTGCTCGGCGCCGGCATCGCTGGCATGCTCTTCGGCAGTGGTGCCTTCGGTGGCGTGTCGGGCGGTGCCGGCTTCCTCGGCTTCCTGCTGCAGCTCGGCATCATCGCCGGCATCATCTGGCTGGTGATGCGCGTCATCCGGAGCCGCCGCGCACCCACCCCCGCCATGGCCGGTGCCGGCGCCCCCGGCGCCTACGCCCGGAACATCGATGACGGCAACGCCATGGGTCGCGGCGCCATGGGCGGCAGCCTCGCCGCCCGCCCGCTGCAGGTCACTGAAACCGACTTCGCGGCCTTCGAGCGCAACCTGATCGGCATCAATGAGGCTTGGTCCCGCCAGGACATGGCGACGCTCCAGCGCCTCGCGACGCCGGAAATGGCCCGTTACTTCGAAGGCGACCTGCGCGACCTCGCCGCCCGCGGCTGGCGCAACGAGACTCGCGACATCCGCCTCGAATCCGGCGACCTGTCCGAAGCCTGGGCCGAGAACGGCCTGGAATACGCGACCGTGGCGATGCGCTTCAGCCTGCTCGACGTGACCCGCGACAGCAACGGCCAGGTGGTGGAAGGCGATCCCAACACCCGCCAGACCACGACGGAAGTCTGGACCTTCGTCCGCCGCCCGCGCGAGGCTTGGCTGCTCTCGGCGATCCAGCAGGCGAGGTGAGGATGATTTCCAGGAGGCTCTGCCTCCTGGACCTCCGGGCGAAAGCGTAGCCTTTATATCGAACCTGGGAGGCGGCGCTTCCCAGGAACCGGCCTAGACCAGTCCCTTCAGCCGCAGCACCCCGAAGGCCGCCATGCTCATCGCGTCCCGGATCACCCCGTCGCGCAGCATCGCCTCGACCTCGGCCAGCGAGAATTCCTGGCACACCAGATCCTGCTCCGTCGACTCGCGCGCCGTCTCGCCACGTGTCAGCTCCGTCGCCAGGAAGACATGGCCGCGCTGATTGCAGTAACCGGCGCCCTGGAACATCTCGCCCGCATAGGTCATCCGACCGGCGATCAGCCCGGTTTCCTCGCGTAGCTCACCGGCGGCGATCTGGGCGGGATCGGTGCCGGGCCGCGTCTCCCACATGCCCATCACGAATTCCCACATCCGCTCCTGCACCGGATACCGGAACTGCTCAACCAGCGTCACGCGCCCGTCCTGCACCGGCACCACCACCACAAAATCCGAGCGCTCGACGACGCCGTAAAGGCCCTTCGACCCGTCGGCGCGGCGGATGATGTCCTCCCGCACCCGCGTCCAGGGATTCTCGTAAGCGACGCGCGTGGAGAGCGTTTCGATCGTCACGCCATTCCCCCGTTGATGGAAATCACCTGCCCCGTGATGTAGGCTGCACGGTCGGAGGCCAGGAAGGCCACCAGTTCCGCCACCTCTTCCGGTTTTCCGGCCCGGCGCGCCGGCACCATCGCGCGGATCTGTTCCTTCGTCACCGCCGCCTCCACCGCCGGGCTTTCGATCACGCCTGGCGCCACCGCGTTCACCGTCACGCCGCGCGGCGCGCATTCGATCGAGAGCGACTTCACCGCCCCATGCAGTCCTGCTTTCGCCGCCGCGTAATTCGCCTGCCCCCGGTTCCCCATGATCCCGGAGACCGAGGAGATCGCGACGATCCGCCCACGCCGCGTGCCGATCATCGGCAGCAGCAGCGGCTGCACCAGGTGGAAGAACCCGTTCAGCGAGACATCCACCACCGAATGCCATTGCCGCGCCGACATGCCGGCCATCGGCGCGTCGTCATGCGTGCCCGCATTGTGCACGATGGCCTGGACCGGCCCGCCTTCCAGCACTGCTGCCAGCGCGGCCTCGCAGGCCGCCGCATCCGTCAGATCAAAGACCACCGCCTCCGCGCTGCCGCCCGCCGCCACGATCTCCGCGGCCAAGCCGCGCGCACGGTCCGGATTGCCGCTGGCATGCACGATCACATGATGCCCGTCCCGCCCTAGCGCGCGAGATATGGCCGCCCCGATGGGGCTCGCGCCCCCGCTGACGATCGCACGGATCATGAATTCTCCGAGGACGATGAATCGTTTGGGATGATGATGGCCGCCTGCCCCGACAGCAGCGCCACGCCGCCCGCCAGAACCTCGAAGGCGTAGACAAACCCCCGCGCCGCGCGCGACAGCGCCCGCGCCTCCACGCGCAGATCCTCCGCCACATCGTCCAGCCGCGCGACATGCAGCGCGACACCGCGCAGGCTTGCGAGATAGCCCGGTGCCTGCGCCACGCCATCGCCCGTCAGCGCCCCATGCGCGGCCATGGCCTGCAGCGCGTATTCCACCCCGCACACGGCCGGCAGCATTCCATCACGCCGCAACGGATTGGCGGGATCACGATGCGACACCGCCGTGCAGACAATGGAATCCGCATCATGCGACAGCACGCGATCCAGCAGCCGCATCGCGCCCACATGGGGCACCTCGGGCCTGGCGAATTCCCCGGATGTCACAACGCGGGCTCCACCCCCAGCACGACGGCCCCGCCATCCACCAGCGGCATTCCGATCCGCGCCGCGCGCCCCGCCGCGAGGGCCTGCAACAGCGGCAGCGCCCGCGCCGCCGGATTTCCCTGGAACAGCGGCGCCAGGGCGCCTGCCGAACTCGCCTCCACCCGCTCCGTCATCTCCACTGACAGCACCACCTCGGCATCGCGCTCCGCCTTGAGGGGCACCAGAACCAGCGCAGCGCCGAACACTGCATCCGTAAGGCGGCGCGCATCCAGCGGCGCCGTCAGCGGCGCGTCATAGGCGCAGAACAGCACCGGCACACGCCGCGACACCACGGAAGCCACCGCCTGCATCAGCCCCGTGGCAACGGTGTCGTCATGCCCGCCCAGGCTCACCGAGGCGCGCGTGGACCCGACCGCGATCCCCCAATACCCCGCCGCCGCGTTGTGCACGGAATTATGGAACTGCGTCGGCGAGATCGCCCCGCCCGGCGTCGCCAGCGCATCGAGGATGGCCCCCACCACCGCCCCGTCGCCATTGGAGGAGGCGAATACCGTCTCCAGCGTCTCCGGCCCCAGCCCCGACGCCGCGGCAGCCTCGGAGGCCACGGCCAGTGCCAGCCGCACCGCCGCGCTGGTCCGTCGCCGCTCCGTGGGCGGCAGCAGGGCGGGCGGCGGCAGCGCCACCGGCCCCGGCTCCCAGGGTGCTTCGCCTGCCAGCACGGCCCGGCTCGCCGCCCAGCCCGGAAGCCCCGGGCCGAGCACGCCCACGCCCGCAATCCCGCATCTCACGACGGAACGGCCCTCACGCCTGGCCGATCACGAGCGCGCAGTTGCTTCCGCCGAAGCCGAAGGAATTGCTCAGCACGCGCCGCACGGGGATGGCGCGGTTCTCCACCGCCACATCCACCCCGAAAGCCGGATCGGGCGCCTCGACACCCAGGCAGCCCGGCACCAGCCCGTCCGAGACGCAGATCGCCGCGATCACCGCCTCCAGCGCGCCCGATGCCCCCAGCGTGTGCCCCGTCCAGCCCTTGGTGGAGGAGCAGGGCACGCCATTCCCGAACAGGACGCGCACCGCATTCCCCTCCATCGCGTCATTCGCCCGCGTGCCGGTGCCATGCAGGTTCACGTAATCCACGGGAACTTCTCCCGCCGCCTCCAGCGCGGCCCGCATGGCGGCCACGGCCCCCAGTCCATCGGGATGCGGCGAGGACATGTGATGCCCATCCGCGCTCGCCCCCGCGCCCAGCAGCGCCACCGTCCCCGGCGCGGCATCCTTGGCGCGCAGCAACAGCGCGAAGCCCGCCGCCTCCCCGATCGAGATCCCGTCGCGGTCCACCGCGCAGGGCCGGCAGGCGCCCCTGGAGAGCAATTCGAGCGAGTTGAACCCGTGCAGCGTCATCCGGCACAGCGTGTCGACGCCGCCCACCACCGCCGCATCGCACAGCCCCGCCGCGATCATGGACTGCGCCTCCAGGAAGGTCCGCGCCCCCGAGGTGCAGGCGGTCGATACGACCACCGCCGGCCCCCGCAGTCCCAGCCGCGCGCGCACATAGCGCGGCAGAGCGTAGAGGTCGTGCGTATGGGCGAAGTCGAAATCGGGGGGCAGCACGCCATCGGCATCGCGCCTTGCATAGGCTGCCTCGGTCTCCGCAATGCCGGATGTGCTGGTCCCCAGCACCACCGCCACACGCGGCGCCCCGAAACGGGCTGTGGCCTCGGCCACCGCCTCTGCGAAACCGTCCTGCCGCAGGGCCACTTCGGCCAGCCGGTTGTTGCGGCAGTCATACCGCGCCAGCGCCTCGGGCAGCACCACCTCCTCCAGCCCCGGCACGCGGCCGACCCAGATCCCCTCCGGCATGCCCGGCAGGTCGCAGGGTGCCAGCCCGCCGCGCCGCGCATGCAGCGCGGCCCGGGTTGCATCCACGCCTGTTCCCATGGCGCTGACGGCGGTGAAGGTAGGCATGGCGAGGGGTGGAAGCATCGGGGGCATCTGGCCGCTGTATCGCACCACGCAACACCCCTGTGCAGCCGGGAATTTGCGGAATGGCGGCACGCCACGCACGAAAGTGCCGCCCAAGGCCTATCGCGCCGGCCGCCCGCCCCGCGGCGCGAGCCCGAGCGCCAACCCGAAGGCCGCCGCCACACCCACCGAAACCGTCAGCCCGATCCCCCGCAGCACCGGCGTCTCGCAGAGCGCCAACATCCCGAAGGTCAGCAGCGTCGTCACCGTGCAGGTCAGCACCGCGGCCAGCGTCCGCGCGGCTTCCCCCGGGTCGCGCGCCGCGCCCCCGAGGAACAGCGCGTAATCCAGCCCCACCCCCGCCATCAGCAGCAGCGCCGCGAGATGGAAGGGCGTCAACCGCTCCCCCAGGGCCGAGAGGACCGCCAGCACCACCAGCACCGCCCCCACGATCGGCGCCACCCGCCGGATGGCCGCCCCGATCCCGCCCAGCCCGAGCGCCAGCAGCCCCAGCACCGCCACCGCCCCCACGCCGCACCAGATCAGCGCCCCCCGAGTGGTGGCCGCGATCATCCCTTCCGTCTCGCCCTTCACATCCACGAAGAGCACGCCCGCATCGCGCAGCCCCGCCACCGCCGCCCGCACCGCCCCCGCATCGCGCACGCCCGAGACCAGACCCAGCCCAAGCCACTCATCCCCCCGTCGGGACAGCAGTGGCGACAGCCGCGTGGAGATCAGCGGCGCCACCGACAAGGCGGCGGAATCCAGCAAGGGCAGCCCGCGGCTCTCCTCCACCGCCGCCAGGAAGGGCGCGAAGGCCCCCGCCCGGAAGGGCAGGCCGCGCATGACCTCCGCCAATCGCGCCTCCAGCACTTCGCGTCGGGGCAGTGCCGCCTGCCGCACGCCCTGGGTCGCCCGGCTCGGCAGATAGCGGCTCGGCAAATCCACCCCGCCCAGCCGCCCATCGGCCAGCAGCGGCGCCAGCGCCGCCGCCACGCGCTCCGAGGCCAGCAGCACCGCCTCCTCGCTTGGCCCGCTCATTGCGATGAGATGCCGCACATCCGGCGCCCCCAACTGCGCGCGCAGCGCCGTATCGAGGTTCCGCTCCGCCTCCGGCACCGGGCTCAGCCGCGCGATATCATCCTCCCAGCGCGGGAGCCCGCCCAGGGCCAACCACCCCAGCGCCAGCACGACCACGCCGCCCGCCAGCACAGGCCGTCCGGAAAACCAGCCCAGACCTCGTATCACCGGCCCCGGCAATGCCCGCGCCACCACCACCTCACCCGGCAGTAACTGGGGCAACACCCAGCACGTGACGGCCACCCCCACAAGCAACCCCGCCGCCCCGAACAGCCCGAGTTGCGCCAGCCCCGGAAAGCCGGACGCCATCATCGCCACCAGCCCCAGCGCCGCCGCCGCCGCCGCCAGCCGCAAGGTCGGCCAGATCCGCCGCGCCGCCTCGGCCAGCCCTTCCCCGGGCCGACGCCCCGTCAGCAGCAGGATCGGGTAGTCGACCGCGACGCCCAGCATCGTCACCCCGAAGCCAAGCGCCGCCCCCTGCACGCGCCCGAACACCAGGGCCACCGCCAGCGCCCCGGCCAGCGTCCCCGCCAGCAGCGGCACTCCCGCCACCAGCAGCATCGTCACGGACCGGTAGCGCCAGACCAGGAAGCCCAGCAGCAACGCCCCGGCCAGGATCGAGACACGCTCCACATCCGCCTTCACGGAGGCCGCGGCACTCGCGGCGAAAACCCCCGGCCCGGAGAGCAGCAGCCGCGCGCCCTTCGGCTCCGCCCCTGCGAAAGCGGCCCGCACCGCCTCCGCCGCCTCCCGCTGCGCCTCCGTATCCGTCCCCGAGGCCCGGCTCCGCGCCACCATCAGCGCCCGCGGCGGCCCATCGCCGCCGGCGAACCACACGCCTTGCCGAAGCTGCACCGTGCTGCCGCC
>DATCMG010000908.1:0-7180 GCA_036563555.1 Roseomonas sp.
CTCCGTCAGCCCACCGGAGGAGACATCGACGACATCGACGCCAACCTCCTTGAGCGCCCGCGCCAGGGCCACGGAATCCTCGATGCCCCAGCCGCCCTCGGCCCCGTCCACCGCCGAGATGCGGCAGAACAGGGGCTTCGCGGCGGGCCATTCCGCACGCACGCGCGCAGCGATCTCCAGCGCCAGCCGCATCCGGCTCTCGCGCCCCCCGCCATAACCATCGCCGCGGCGGTTGGAGAGCGGAGAAAGAAAGCTGGCGACGAGATAGCCATGGCCGAAATGCAGCTCGGCCACATCAAAGCCCGCCTCGTTGGCGCGATGCGTGGCGGCGGCGAAATCCTCCGTCACGCGCGCGATGGCGGCCTCATCCATCGCCGCCGGCACGCTCCATTCCGGCCCGGCGGAGATGGCGCTGGGCCCGATGCGCGGCCAATCCCGCGCCGCCAGTTCCTCTGCCGTGAAGGCCCGCCCGCCATGCCAGAGCGGCTGGCTCCCCGCCTTGCGCCCGGCATGGGCAAGCTGCACGCCGATGGCCGAGCCCTGGGCATGGACGAAATCCACCACGCGCCGCAGCGGCGCGACCTGCGCATCCGACCAGAGCCCAAGATCCGCCACCCCGATCCGCCCTTCCGGCGAAACCGCGGTGCTCTCCGTCAGGATCAGCCCCGCCCCCCCGAGCGCGAACTTCCCGAGATGCACGAGATGCCAGTCCGTCGCGCACCCATCCTCCCCCGCATGCTGGCACATGGGCGAGATGACGACGCGGTTCCGCAGCCGCAGCCCGCGCAGGTCGATCGGGGAGAGAAGGATGGGACGGTCCGTCATCACACGACCCTGTGGACCTCCACCAGGAAGGTCGTGATCTCCGCGATGAAATCCTTCGCATGGCGCTGCGAAATCTCCGCAGCAGGAGAGGAAAAGGCTGCCTTCAGGTCATCGACGCTGCGGAACCACAACTCCACCACGCCATCGACTGGCAGTGCGTCATAATCCGTCGTGCCGCCCGCCTGGCGCCCGACGACGAGGTTCTGCGTGTAACCCGCGATCGCCGGGAACTTCCCCACCGCCTCCGCATGGAAGCCGAACCATTCCTCGCGGAACCGCGCGGCATCGATATCCGGCCGCCGGCGCAGCAGCGACATGCGCTTGATCAGCGGCCCATCCGCCACCGGCACCACCGGATTGGGCTGGGTGACAAGGATGCCGCGCAGCACCGCGAAGCGGTCATTATCCGGGCCGATGGGCGCCATGGCAGGCGATGCCGCCGCCGCGTCCATCGCCGCGCGGTCATCAAAGGAAAGCTGCGAGATCCCATCGAGATCCCACCCGCCCCGCGCATGGTCGATGGCAAGCTGCGACCGGTCGGTGACGAGGTTCTGCTCATACCGCCGCAGCCCCGGCAGCCTCGCGGCCAGCGGACCATGCACCTCCCGCCAGTAGCGGCGGAATTCCTGCGGCGGCGTATCCGGGCGGCGGTTCAGCAGCCCCATGCGGACGATCATGGCCGTCACGCCGCCAGATAACCGCCATCGACCACCAGCGTGCTGCCGGTGACGTAGCTGGACATGTCGGAGGCAAGAAAGACGACCGGCCCCACCAGCTCCTCCGGCTCGCCATAGCGGCGCATGGGAATGCGGGCGAGGAAGCGTTCGGAGCGCTCGGGATTGTTGCGCGTCGCCTCGGTCATGCGCGTCGCGAAGGTGCCGGGCGCGATGGCGTTCACCCGCACCCCATCCGGCGCCAGCTCCTGTGCCAGCGCCTGGGTCAGCGCCCGTACGCCCGCCTTGGAAACGGGGTAGCTGACCGAGGTGTTGGTGGAGACGAAGGAGGCGATGGAAGCGATGTTGACGATGCGTCCCTTCCTCCGCCGCAGTGCACCGAGGAAGGCGCGTGTCACATTCATCGTGCCGCGCAGGTTGATGTCCATCGCCGCGTCCCAGGCACGGTCCAGCGCATCGTCATCCACGCTGTGGCGCGGGCAGACGCCCGCATTGTTCACCAGCACGGAGACATCGCCCGTCTCGGCCGCCACGCGCGCGGCCAAGGCGCGGCAGGCCTCCAGATCGGTCACGTCCAGCGCATGGGCGGAAGCCTCGCCCCCTGATTCGGCGATGCGGGATGCCGTCTCCGCCGCCAGGGCCGCGTCGATATCCGTGACCACCACGCGCGCCCCGTGCTGCGCCAGGCCAAGCGCCATGGCCGCGCCATTGCCCTGGCCGGCCCCGGTGACGAGCGCGAGTTGTCCTGACAGCAGCATGCAGGCCGTTCCTTCCCATGCCGCGGGGCGTCCATGGCGCGCCCGCTGGCCGGTCGCCCGTCATGGGGGCGCCGATGGGGGCAGGCAAACACGTGGCGAACTCATTCGCAAGGGACAAATTATCTCAGGTGAGAAGTTTTGTTCATTGCATATCGCTTCGCCGGCACTTAGCCTTCCGCCAGATCGGGCATCCAAGACCCGACCAGAATTCCGGGAGAGAGGCGCGCCGCCAGGGCCGTGCCACGTCGTCGAGCCTTTCTCCCACCTGAATCACCCGCACAGAGGGGCGCCCCCCATCCGAAGGGAGGCGAAGGAGGAGGAAACGATGAAGGCATACCAGCCCACCCGCCGTGACATCGGGCGCGGCGCGCTCGCCGCGCTTCTGGCCGCGCCGGCCCTCTCCGGCCGCGCGCTCGCCCAGGCGCAGCCGGTCAAGCTCGGCTTCAACGGCGACCTTGCCGCCTCTCCCTCCGCCCAGTCCGGCCGCGCCGCCGTCGTCGGGATTGAGGCCGCGATCGAGGATGTGAACAAGGAGGGCGGCGTGCTCGGTCGCCCCTTGTCCCTGGTGATCCGCGACGACCTTTCGCAGCCGCCCAAGTCGATCCAGAACATGAGCGACCTGATCGACAACGAGCGCGTGGTGGCGGTGCTCGGCCCGACCAATTCCGGCAATGCGCTGGCCTGGCGCCACATCCCGAACCAGAAGCGCATCCCGGTGATGGGCTGCATCGGATCGGCCACCGACATCACCAAGCCGATGCGGGAAGGCGCGGATAACTACATGTTCCGCGTGGGCAGCGTGGACCGCACCCAGGTGATCACCATCATGGGCTATGCGAAGAAAAACCCGCGCACCGGCAAGATCGGCTTCCTGACCGAGACCACCGGCTACGGCCAGGGCGGGCTGAAGGATCTGCAGGAGGTCGCGCAGGCCCAGAGCATGACGGCGGTCGCGAACGAGAAGTTCAACGTCAACGACACCGACATGACCTCACAGCTCTCCAAGTTGCGCTCCGCTGGCGTCGAGACTGCGCTGGTCTGGGCACAGGGCACGCCCATCGGGCAGCTCATGCGCAGCATGGAGAAGATCAACTACTTCCCCATCGTGCTGACGAGCTGGGCCGCCGACAATCTCAGCTTCATCAACGCCGCCGGCCCTCAGCTCGCGGAGAAGCCCATCTTCCTCCGCACGGTGTCCGAGGACCGCACAGCGCACCAGCAGGCCTTCTTCGACCGCATCCGGCCGAAGATCGACGCGGATTCCGCCTTCTCCTTCGCCGTGCATGGCTATGACGGCACGATGCTGCTGGCCCGCGCCATCCAGCAGGCCGGCCGCACCGACGGCCCGGCCGTGCGGGAGGCGCTGGAGGATCTGCGTGGAACGCTGCAGGGTTACGCCAAGACCTACGACAAGCCCTTCAGCAAGACCGAGCACGAGGCGCTGGGCGCCGCCGACCAGCGCTGGACCTGCTGGCGCGATGGCAAGCTGGCTGCCTATAGCGACGAGATCGTGCGCGGCCTGCAGCCCGGCGACTTCAAGGGCTGATCCCCCGCCGGGTCCTGCCTGAGACGGGGCCCGGACGCGAACACCGGCCAGGAGGACCGCGCCCGTGCTGGCGACCACGCTGCAGGCCCTGGTGAGCGGGCTGGCGATCGGGGGGGTCTATGCCCTGATCGCCCTCAGCTTCAGCATCACCTTCACCACCACCCGCACGCTGAACTTCGCCCAGGGCGAGTTCATCGGCGTGGGCGCCTTCCTCGGCGTCACGGTGCTCTACGCCCTCTCCTCGGGCGGCGATGGCGGCAGCTTCGCCGCGCTGGCGCCCGGGGCTTCCGATGGCTTCCGCTATCCCGTCGCGGCCATCGCGGTGGGCGCGGCGCTGGGCACGCTGGGGCTGCTGCTGTTCCTGGCGGCCATCCGGCCCTTTGCGGGCAAGCCCGGCATGTCCTGGGTGATGAGCACGATCGGCTTCGGCATCATCCTGCAATCCCTCGGCCTTGCCGTCTGGGGCCCCGCGCCGGTGAACATGCCATCCCCTTTCGGTGACGACGTGCTGCGCCTCGGCGGCGCGGGCGTCCGCCCGCAGGAGATCGCGGTGCTGGTGGTGGCCGTGCTGCTGATGGTCGCGCTCGATGTCGTCATGCGCCGCACGCGGCTGGGCAAGGCGATGCGCGCCGTCGCCTATGACCCGAATGTCGCGGCGCTGATGGGGATCAACGTCACCGCCATCATGCTGGGCGCCTTCGCCCTCTCCTCCGCCCTCGCCGGGGTAGGCGGCGTGCTGGTGGCGCCCATCGCCTCCGCTTCGCTGTTCATGGGCATGGGCATCGCGCTCAAGGCCTTTTCCGGCGCGATCCTCGGGGGCCTCGACAATCCGCGCGGCTGCATCTTCGGGGGCTTCGCCCTCGGCCTGCTGGAATCCGGCGTGGCGCTCTGGCAGGCGCAGTGGCGCGAGATCGCCGTCTTCCTCCTGATCATCCTCGTGCTGGCCATTCGCCCCAACGGGCTGTTCGGCCGGCGCGCGCTGGACAAGGTGTGACGCCCATGCGCCACGCATTCGGTGCCATCCTGGTCGCGGCGGGCGCGGCGCTGATCGCCGGCTTCATGACCAACGACTTCTATCTCCGCATTCTCTTCAATGTCGGCATCTACTTCCTCTGCGCCTCCGGCATGAACGTGCTGCTGGGCTATGCCGGCCAGAAGTCGCTCGGTCAGGCCGGCCTCTTCGCCGCCGGGGCCTATAGCGCCGCGCTGCTGACCACCTCCGCCTGGGATCTCGGGCCATGGACGGCGCTCGTGCTCTCCACCGTCATCGCCGCGCTCTGCGGCGTGCTGATCGCGGCCCCCTCCCTGCGCGTGCGCGGCCCGAGCCTCGCCATGGTCACGCTCGCCTTCGGCATCGTGGTGGAGAAGCTGGTGACGGAAGCCGAGGTCTTCGGCGGCGCCATGGGCATCTACGCCATCAAGCCCCTCACCTTCGCCGGCGATCCGCTGGACATGACGCAATGGGTCTGGCTGGTGATCGCGCTCGGCCTCGGCCTGCACCTGCTGCTGCGGAACCTGCTGACCGGCCGCTACGGCCGCGCCTTCCTCTCCCTTCAGGCGGATGAAATCGCCTCGGCGGCCGTGGGCGTCCCGGTGCTCCGGACCAAGGTCCTCGCCTTCGTCATCGCCGCTGCCACCTGCGGCCTGGCCGGCGCGCTGGTCGCGCAGCAGAACCAGTACATCAACTCCGACTTCATCAACTTCAACCTGTCGATCTTCATCCTGCTGCTGGTGCTGTTCGGCGGCGCCGGATCGCTGCTCGGCCCCATCCTGGGCGCGGTGACGCTGACGGTGATCAGTGCCCTCGTCGCCCGCTGGGCCTGGATCGAGCATTTCGTGCAGGGCGCGCTGCTGCTCTTTGCGCTCTACGTCATGCCGCGCGGCTTGGCGGGCGTGCTGGAAAGCCTGTTCCGTCGCCGGGGCAGCACCGAGGCATCGCGACGCGCCGAGGCCCCCAGCACCGATGCCTGCCTGCCCGTCCGCGCGGCGGAGGCCGCCGCCGATGCCCCGCTGCTGACGGCCGAAAGCCTCAACAAGGCCTATGGCGGCGTCCGCCCCGCACGGGACGTCTCGGCGAAGCTCACGCGCGGCCATGTCCACGCGCTGATCGGCCCCAATGGCGCGGGCAAGAGCACGCTGATCAACATGCTCTCCGGTGTCGTGCGGCCGGATTCCGGCGCCATCCACTTTCTTGGCGAGAAGCTGGGCCGCGCCGCACCGCATATCATCTGCGACCGCGGCATCGCCCGTACCTTCCAGAACCTGCGCCTGTTCCGCGAGCTGTCCGTGCGCGACAACGTCCTGCTCGGCCAGCACGCGCGGATGCGGAACGGCTTCCTCTCCTCCCTGCTCGGCCTGCCCCTGGCCTTGCGGGAGGAAAAGGCGGCGGAAGCGCGCGTGGCGGAAATCCTCCGCTTCCTCGGCCTGTCCGGCCTGGCCGACCAACCCGCCGGCGCGCTCCCCTACGGATTGCAGCGCCGCGTCGAACTCGCCCGCGCGCTTGCCACCGAGCCCCATCTCCTCCTGCTCGACGAACCCGCCGCTGGCCTCAACCCGCAGGAAACCGCGGCACTCGGCCAGCTTCTCCTCCGCATCCGCGACCAGGGCATCACCATCCTGCTGGTGGAGCACCACATGGATCTCGTCATGGCGATCTCCGACCATGTCACCGTGCTCGATTACGGCGCCACCATCGCCGAGGGCACGCCTGCGGCGGTGCAGGCCGATCCGCGCGTCATGGCCGCCTATCTCGGCACCGACGAGACGGATCCCGAGCCGGCGCAGGCCGAGCCGGCACTGGCGGTGCGCGTATGACCGCGATGCTGGAGGTGGAGGGCGCCTGCATCGGCTACGGCCCGATCCAGGCCGTGACGGATGTGTCGATCCGCGTGGACCAGGGCCAGGTGGTCGCGATTGTTGGCGCCAATGGCGCGGGCAAGACGACGTTGATGAAGGCCGTTGCGGGGCTGTTGCCGCTCTCCGCCGGCCGCGTGCTGTTCGAGGGGCGGGACATCATCGCCATGCCCCCGCATCGCCGCGTCAGCGCCGGCATCGCCCTCTCCCCCGAGGGGCGGCAGGTCTTCCCGGACCAGAGCGTGCGCGACAACCTCGAACTCGGCGCCTGGTCGCGCGACCTTTCCCCCGCCGCGATGGAGGCGGCGATCGAAGCGCAATACGCCCTCTTCCCGCGCCTGCGCGAACGCCAGGACCAGATGGCGGTCACGCTCTCCGGCGGCGAGCAGCAGATGCTCGCCATCGCCCGCGCCCTGATGGGCGAGCCACGGCTCCTGCTGCTCGACGAACCCTCGCTCGGCCTCGCGCCCCTGGTGATCCGGGAGATCTTCGGCATCATCCGCGCCCTCCGCGCCCGCGGCATC
>DATCMG010000909.1:0-2688 GCA_036563555.1 Roseomonas sp.
CAAGGGTGAGGTCAAATTCCCAGCTGCTCAGCCGCGCCGCCTCGATCGCCAGCCGCAGCCGCGCGTTGCTGGCGCGCAGCGCCGCCTCCGCCGCCTTCTGGTCGGTGATGTCGAGATGGGCGCCATAGGTCACATCCCGGCCCCCGAGGCGCATGCCCTGGACCCGGACCAGCACGTCGCGCAGCTCGCCGGTGCTGGTGCGGTGGCGCGCCTCGAAGGTCTGCATGCCCGGCCCGATGGCGCCGGCCCGCCCGCGCGCCCGGATCGCCCCGGAATCGCCGAGCGCGTCGATGTCGGTGATCGAAAGGCGGGTGAAGGCCTCGCGCGTGTAGCCATAGACGGCACAGGCGCGGGCGTTGACATCGAGCACCTGGTGCGTGACGGGGTCGATCAGGATCACGGCGAAGGGGGCGAGCTCGAACAGGGTCCGGTGGCGCTCCTCGCTCTCGCGCAGCGCCGCCTCCGCGCGGGCGCGGCCGACAGCGTCCCAGGTGCGCTCGGCCACCTCGCGGACCAGGGCGGCCTCCGCCGCCGTCCAGCGGCGCGGCGCAGGCTCATGGGCGTAGAGGATCGCGGTCAGGCGGCCGGCCTTGACCAAGGGCGCCACGATCAGCGCACGGGTGCCGATGCTCGCCCAGGTCGCCGCCTGCGCCTCGCCAGCCGCGCGCGGATCGGTCCGGCAATCCTCCACCACCAGAACCCGCCCGGCGCGGAGCACGTCGATCAGGGCGGGGCCGAAGCCATCGAGCAGGCGGGCCTCGCCGGTGAGGCTGAGGGCCAGGCCGTCGGTCCAGTCGCGCTCCACCCGCACCGTCTCGCCGGCGGCGTCGATCTCGCCATAGCCAGCGCGGGCCACTCCCAATTCGCGGCCGAGCATGCCGGCGGCGGCAGCCATGGCCTCGACGGGATCGGTGAGGTCGCGGAGCCGTTCGTCCAGGGCGAGCCGGAAGGCCTGAAGGGGCTCGGCGGCGCCGCGCTCATGCTCCTCCAGCAGGCGCAGGGCGGCGCGCAGCGCCTCATCGCTGTCACGGTAGCGGCCGGAGGCAAGCCGGGCCGCGAGGAGGGCCTCCGTCTCGGCTGTCAGCTTCGGTTCGCGAAGGGGCATCGCGTCCAGGAGCCGTTAGTACCCTTCGGTGTCAAGCAACGCGATCAGCCGCAGCCGGCGCCGTGTCAGAGCGTGGCCTCGCCGCGCAGCACCGGCACGCAGCCACCGCCCACCGTGGCGCGGATGCCGTCGGGCGCACGGCGCGCGGTGGTGCGGAGAAGGCTGGGACGGCCCATCTCCACGCCCTGCACGATGTCGCGGCGCGATTCGGCCTCGCCCGAGAGCGAGAGGAGCAGGGCGGCGAGCGGGGTGGCGGCGCTGCCGGTCGCCGCGTCCTCCACCGTGCCGCCGAGCGGGGCGAACATGCGGGCGCGGAGGCCTTCCCCGTCCCTGGCATAGAGATAAAGGGCGACCCGGCCCTTCAGGCTGGGATGCCCATCGGCCATGCGCCGGAAGGCGGCGAAGTCGGGCTGGGCGCGGGACAGGGCCTCGGGCTCGACCTCGGCGATCAGGAAGGGGTTGCCGGTGCCGGCATGGAGGGGCGGATGCGCGGCGGTCCGGATCGCGGCCTCCTCCAGCCCGACGCAGGCGGCGACCGGCGCCGCCCCGAAGCGCTCCCCGATCGAGAGCGGCTGCGGTGCCGCGATGGTGGTACCGGTCACCGCGCCCGCGGCGTCTCGCTCAACGCCGATCTCCACCAGCCCCGCGATCTCCTCGAAGGCCAAGCGGTTGTCGCGGTCGCGGCCGGCCTGGGCCAGCACGAAACCGGTGCCGACATTCGGATGGCCGGCGAAGGGCATTTCGTATTGCCGCGTGAAAATGCGGACGCGCGCGGTATGCGCGGGGTCGTCCGGCGGCAGGACGAAGGTCGTCTCGCTCAGGTTGAACTCGGCCGCGAGGGCCTGCATCTCGGCATCCGACATCCCGCGTGCATCGGGGAAGACGGCGAGCGGATTGCCGCCGAAGCGGCGGTCGGTGAAGACATCGACGGTGACGAAGGGGTAGGTGCGCATCCCCCGATCCTAGTCCGCCGCGGAAAGGGTGTCGTCTGCCCGGCGATCGCGAAGCCGGGCCGGCGCAATGCTCCTGGCTACTGGCACGGACGGAATGATTTACCTGCCGGGCAGCGAATACCGTGGCTGGTGAATGGCCCGGGATGAAGAGACACACTTTCCCAAAAAATCACAAAGAAGTGACGATGCAACCTATCGAGTAGTGACTTGGGTCACGATTTCGTGGTCCAAATCGAGGGTCCAAAGGAAAGTTCCATGATCCGGATCCTGGCCTGCCTGGTAGAGCAGCATGACCCGCTGGCGGTGTTTGCAGCCATCGTCATCTGCGCTGCGGCGGCCATGTCTTGCGCCCTTTTGCTGCGCGGCCAGGGTTGGGTGCGGCTGGTGCTGGCAGCGGTCGTGATCGGCGCCGGGGCCTGGGCCACGCATTTCGTGGCGCTGCTCGCCTATGATCCTGGCCTTCCGATGAGCTTCGCTCTCGAGCCGACGCTTCTCTCGGCGGTGGTGGTCCTCGCAGCCAGCCTGGCGGGATTGGCGCTCTGGTTCTCGGGCATGTCGCAGCTGTGGCGCCGGGCGGCGGGCGGGGCGGTGCTGGGGCTAGGCATTGGCGGGATGCACTATCTCGGCATG
>DATCMG010000911.1:0-7516 GCA_036563555.1 Roseomonas sp.
TGCGTTCGCTGGTCCAGCGGACGGGGCGGCCCAGGCGGCGCGCGGCCATCATGCAGAGGCCGTATTCGGGATAGGTGAAGATCTTCATTCCGAAGCCGCCGCCGACATCGGGGGTGACGACGCGCAGCTTTTCCTCGGGGATGCCGAAGACGCCGGCGAGCGTGCTCTTCAGCGGCCAGCTTCCCTGGGTGCCGGCATGGAGGGTGAAGCGCCCGGTCGCCGGATCGTATTCGGCCAGTGCCGCGCGGCCTTCCATCGAGGCGACGACGATGCGGTTGTTCACGATGGTCAGCCGCGTGACATGGGCCGCCTGCGCGAAAAGGCGGTCCGTCTCGGCGGCGTCGCCGGTTTCCCAGTCGAAGACGATGTTCTTCGCGATGGCGGGCCAGACGAGGGGCTGGCCGGGATCGGTCGCGGTGGCGAGGTCGGTGACGGAGGGGAGGGTTTCGTAATCCACCTCGATCGCCTCGGCGGCGTCGCGGGCGGCGCCGTGGGTTTCCGCGACGATGAAGGCGACGGGGTCGCCGACATGGCGGACGAAGCCGTCGGCCAAGGCAGGGCGCGGCGTGTCGCCGCGCGGGGTACCGTCGCGGTTCTTCATCGGGATGGCGCAGGCGATTTCGCCCAGACCCTCTGACTTCCAGTCCGCGGCGGTGAGGATGGCGAGCACGCCCGGGATGGCCTTCGCGGTTTCCGTGTCGATGGACAGGATGCGCGCATGGGCATGGGGGGAGCGGAGGATGTGGCCGATGGCGGCGCCGGCGGCGACGCCATGGGGCACGAGATCGTCGGTGTAGCGGCCGCCGCCCTTCAGGAGGCGGGGATCCTCCACCCGGCGCAGGGGCTGGCTGAGGCCGAACTTCGCCATGACGCGCTCCTCGATGAATTCGCGGGGCGGATCATGGGCAAGCTGCGCGGAATCGGGAAGGGGGCGTGAAGCGAACGGCCCGCGCCTGGGGGCGCGGGCCGTATCGTGGCGGGATCAGCGTGCTGCCACGGGCGGGGGCGCCTCAGGCGCCTGGGGCGGCTTGCTGCCGAACCAGCCCTTCACCCGCTCCCGCACCGATTGGAACACGACATAGAGCATCGGGATCATGAAGATGCCGATGATCGAGGCCGCGAGCATGCCGCCAAAGACCGGCGTGCCCACCGCGCGGCGGGAGACGGCCGCCGCGCCCGTTGCCGTGACCAGCGGCACGAGGCCTAGGACGAAGGCGATGGAGGTCATCATCACCGCGCGAAAGCGGAGCCGCGCGCCTTCGGCGGCGGCCTCGCGGATGCCCATTCCGCGTTCGCGTGCCTCCTTGGCGAATTCGATGATGAGGATGCCGTTCTTCGCGGCCAGCGCGATCAGCACGACGAGCCCGATCTGGGCGTAGATGTCGAGGCTGAGATTGCCGAGCAGGATGGCCACGAAGGAGCCGAGCACGCCGACCGCGATGGAGAGAAGGACCGGGATCGGGATGGTCCAGCTTTCATACAGGGCCACGAGGAAGAGGTAGGCGAAGAGGACAGCGAGGGCCAGGATATAGGCCGTCTGGCCGGTTGCGAGCTTTTCCTGATAGGCGGTGCCGGTCCAGGCATAGCCGTAGCCATTGGGCAGGACGCGGTCGGAGAGCTGCTCCATCGCGGTCAGGGCCTGGCCGGAGGAGACGCCCGGCGCGGGCGCGCCGTTGATCGAGATGGCGCGGTAGTTGTTGTAGCGGAAGATGGTTTGCGGCCCGAGCACCGTGCGGAGATCGGCGAAGGCGCGCAGCGGGACCATGTCGCCGCTGTTGTTGCGGACATGCAGGCGCCAGATATCGTCGATGTCGTTGCGGTCCGTGGCCTCGGCCTGGATGTTCACCTGCCAGACGCGGCCATAGAGGTTGAAGTCGTTCACATAGATGCCGCCCAGCGCCGCCTGCAGCGTGGAGAAGATGCTGCTGATCGGGACGCCGAGCGCCTGCGCCTTGTCGCGGTCCACGTCCAAGTAGAGGGACGGGTTGTTGGCGGCGAAGGTGGAGAAGACGGCCGCCAGATTCGGGTCCTGGTTCGCGGGCACGATCAGGCCGAGCATGGTGGCGCCGAGGGTGTTGATGTCGCGCCCCTCATAGTCCTGCAGGATGTATTCGAAGCCGCCGCCGGTGCCGAGGCCGATAATGGGCGGCAGGTTGAAGGCGAAGACATTGGCGGTGCGGATGCCCTGGGTCGCGCCGAAGACGCGGCCGATGGCGGCCTGCACGCTGTTGGCGACCCCCTCGCGGTCTGCGAAGGGCTTCATGCGGATGACCATGAAGGCCGAGTTGGACTGCGCGCCGCCATCAATGAGAGAGAAGCCGACGATACCCAGGGTTCCCTGCACGGAGGGGATGGGGCGGACGATCTCCTCGATCTGGCGCACCACCTCGCGCGTGCGGGAGACGCTGGCACCTGGGGGAAGCTGGGCCTGGACGAAGAAGGCGCCCTGGTCTTCCTGCGGCAGGAAGCCGGTGGGGGTGACCTTGCTGATGGTCCAGATGCCGAAGCCGAAGCCGGCGGTCAGCAGCAGGGAGAGGAAGGAGACGCGCACGAGGCGGCGGACGCCGCCGGCATAGCGGTCCCGCGTCCAGTCGATGCCGCGGAGCACATAACCGATCGGGCCGCGGCGGGGGCCATGATGGTGCTTGAGGATGATGGCGCAGAGGGCGGGGGAGAGGGTCAGGGCGTTGATGGCCGAGATGACCATGGCCGCCGAGATCGTCACCGCGAATTGCCGGAACAGTTCGCCCGAGAGGCCGGGGATGAAGGCGATGGGGACGAAGACCGAGAGGAGGACGAGGGTGATGGCGATGATCGGTGCCGTGATCTCGGCCATCGCCTTCTTGGTGGCGTCCTTGGTGGAGAGTTCCGGGTGGTCCTCCATCACGCGCTCGACATTCTCGACCACGACGATGGCGTCATCGACCACGATGCCGATGGCGAGCACCATGGCGAGCAGCGAAACGGTGTTGGCGGAGTAGCCGAGGCCGAGCAGGATGATGAAGGCGCCGATGAGGCTGACCGGGACGGCGACGGTGGGGATGATGGTCGCACGCCAGCTTCCCAGGAAGAGGTAGACGACGATGACGACGAGGGCAAAGGCTTCCAGCAGGGTCTTGATAACCTCGTGGATCGTCTCGTTCACGAAATCGGAGCTGTCGTAGAAGACCTCGGTGTCGAGGCCCTGGGGGAAGCGGGCGCTGAGTTCCTGCAGCCGCTGCTTCACGGCGGTGGAGACCTGCACGGCATTGGCGCCCGGGGCGAGGTAGATGCCGAAGGCGATGGCGGGCTGGCCGTTGAAGCGGTTCTCGGTGTCCATGTTGGCCGCGCCGATCTCGACGCGCGCCACGTCCTTCACGCGCAGCACCGAGCCGTCCTGGTTGGCACGGACGATGATATCGCCGAATTCCTCGGGTGTCTGGAGGCGGCCGCGGGTTTCCAGGTTGATCTGGAAGGACTGGTCGTCGCCGATCGGGCGGCCGCCGAGGCGTCCGACGGCGGCCTGGACGTTCTGGCCCTGGATCGCCGCGATGACGTCCTGGGGCGTCATGTTGAGCGAGATGAGCCGGTCCGTCTCGAACCAGATGCGCATGGAATAGTCCTGCGCGCCGAAGACGTTCACCTGGCCGACGCCCGGCACGCGGGCCAGGTCGTCCAGCATGTTGATGGTGAAGTAGTTCGAGAGGAAGAGCGGTTCGAGCCCGCCCCCCTTCGCGTAGAGGAAGCCGAACATCAGCACGGCGGAGGACTGCTTGCGGACGATAACGCCGCTGCGCTGCACCTCCTGCGGCAGCCGGGCCATGGCGGCCTGGACGCGGTTGTTGACGTTCACCGTCGCGAGGTCGGGATCCGTGCCGAGCGAGAAGGAGACGTTCAGGCTGTAGGTGCCGTCATTCGCGGAGCTGGAGCGCATGTAGATCATGCGGTCCACGCCGTTGATCTGGCCTTCCAGCACCTGGCCGATCGTCTGCTCGATCACGGTCGCGGAGGCGCCGGGATAGCGGGCGGAGACGGAGACCTGGGGCGGGACGATGTCCGGGAACTGGGAGACCGGGATGCGGATGAGCGAGATCGCGCCCGCGATGAGGGTAAGGAGCGCGATGACGATCGCCAGGCGCGGGCGATCGACGAAGGTACCGGAGATCATGTTGGATTACCGCGCCTGGCCGGATTGATTGGCGGGGGGTGTCGCGGCGCTGGGCTGGCTGGTGCCGGGGGCGCCGCTGTTCGGGGCGGCGGGGGCGCCGGGGGGCGAGGCGCCGGCGCCGGCGGGCGCGCCCTGGGCGGTGCCCTGGTTCGCCCCACCGGGGGCGGCGCTGGCGGGCGCGTTGCCCGCGGCGGCGTTGCTGCCCGCCGGCGGCGCTGCCTGGTCCTGGGGGCCCGGGGTGGGCGCAGCGGGCGCGGCGTTGACCTGCTGGCCCGGGCGGACTCGCTGGATGCCCTCCACGATGACCTTGTCGCCGGGGTTCAGCCCCTCCTCCACCACCGCGATCTGCGGGGTGTTGCGGCCGAGGCGCAGGTTGCGGCGCTGGGCCTTGCCCTCATTGTCCACGATGAAGGCGTAGCTGCCCTGCTGGTCCTGGAGGACGGCGGCGCGGGGGATGGTGATGGCGAGCACCGGCTCCACGCCCTCCACGAAGACGGTGACGAACTGGCCGTCGATCAGGGCGCGTTCGCCGCCCTCGCGGGGTGGGTTGGGGACGCGGGCGCGGATGAGGATGCTGTCCGTGGCCCGGTTGATCTGGTTGTCGATGAAGTCGATCCGGCCGACCTGGGGGTAGGTCTTGCCATCGGCCGTGCGGAAGCGGACCTGCACCGCCTCCACCCCGCCGCGCGGGGCGTAGCGGTCCCGCAACTCCAGTGCCTGGCGCTGGGAGACGGGAAAGGAAACCCGCATCGGGTCTTGGCTGACGATCACGGCCAGGGTGCCGGTGCTGGGGCCCACGACATTGCCGACGGTCGCGTTGGTGCGGCCGATCTTGCCGTCGATGGGGGAGGCGATCTCGGTATAGCCGAGATTTACCTCCGCAGCGCGCGCGGCGGCACGGGCGGCGACGAGCTGGGCGTTGGCCGTGCGCTCCTGGGCGGTCGCGTTGTCGAGCGAGGCGCGGGTGCCGGCGCCGCTGCGCGAGAGTTCCTGCGCGCGGGATAGGGTCAAGCGGGCATTGGCGACCTCCGCCTCGGCGGAGGCGATGTTGGCCTGGGCGCGGGCGAGCTCGGCCTCATAGGTCTGGCGCTCGATCCGGTAGAGGGGGTCGCCGCGCTTCACCTCCTGGCCTTCCTGGAAAAGACGTTCCTGGAGGAAGCCGGTGATGCGGGCGACGATCTCCACCCGCTCCACCGCCTCGACCCGGCCGACGAATTCGGTGCTTTCGGTCACGGGGCGCCGGGCGGCTTCCTGGATGCCGACGGCAGGCGGGCCCTGGGGGCCGAACTGGGCCAGGGCGGGGGCTGCGCCGAGCATGGGGCTGGCCAGAAGGAGGGCGAGGGTGACGGTGCGAGCCGTCTGTGCCCCTAGAAGGATTTTGCGGCGCATCATGAAGCGCATGTGGCTGAAGCTTTCGTTGCCTGCAAGCGCCCTGAACCGCACGGTCCAGTTCAGGCGCGCCTGCTGTGCTGTCCAGGGGAACGGAACTGTTATTGACAATCTTTCGCAAGTCTGCCCATTCCGTTTCACCCGCCGGTACGGACTCCTTCCCGTGGGCACACGCAATCGTTGATAGTCCCTACACCACCCCACGGCCGTCCCGTCCCACTAAAGGACGAGGGCGGGTGCACGTATGTCACGAACGGGAGATCGACCTTTGGAACGCATCGTCCTGATGCCTGGCGCTCCCCTCCCCGGGAAAGCGGCGGTCGGCGCCGCGGCCCATGGGCAGGCATCTTCGCCGGCACGCGGACGGCTGCTCTCGCCGGCCTCCACCGCCGCCGGCGTGGCCGCGGTGGGGCGGGCCATGACGGTGCTGGGGGCCTTCAGGCCGGGTGACACATCGCTGCCCCTGCGGGTGCTGGCGGCGCGGACCGGACTCTACAAGAGCACGATCCTGCGGCTGCTCGCCTCGCTGGAACGGCATTGCTGCGTGAAGCGCAATGCCGACGGCTCCTGGTCTCCCGGGCCGATGCTGCTGCATTGGGGCTCCCTCTATACGCGCAGCCTGGGGCTGGAGGCGCTGGTGCCGCCGGTGCTCGATTCGCTGACCGAGGCGACGGGGCAGGGCGCGACCTTCTGGGTGCGGGCGGATGACGAGCGGCGGGTCTGCCTCTATCGCGCCGCGCCGCCGCGGACGCTGCGGGTGGCGGTGCAGGCGGGCGACCTGATGCCCCTGGGCGCGGCGGCGACGGGACGGGTCTTCGCGATCTGGGATCCGGCCTGTGGCGAGGCGGCGGAGCCGGCGCCCGAGATGGCGCCTGGCAGCGATCCCGTGATCGCCACCCAGGGCAGCCGGGACCTGGATGCGGCCGCGATCTCGGCGCCGGTCTTCCTGCCGGGCGGCGTGCTTTGCGGGGCGCTGACGCTCTCTGGTTCCAGCGAGCGGCTCTGGCCGGAGGTGGAGCGGGTGAAGCCGCTGGTGGCCGATGCGGCGGCGGGGCTGACCCGCGCGCTGCGGGGATAGGCCGCACCCCCGGGGACGCCCTTAAGCCGGGCGACCGGAGCCAGGGACCGCGACGGCATCCCACCTATCCGGCGGCGCGCCGGGGCAACATAATTTGCCGGCCAGCGGACCAGGGAAGGATCGCCCATGCCGGTGTCCGGCACCATCGTCGTTTTCGCCGTCATCCTCGTGCTCGCCCTGGTCACGGCGGCGAAGGGAATCCGCTCCGTGCCCCAGGGGGAGGTGTGGACGGTGGAGCGGTTCGGGCGTTTCACCCATCTGCTGCAGCCCGGGCTGAACTTCGTCATCCCCTATATCGACGCGATCGGGCGCCGGCTGAACGTGCAGGAGGTGGTGCTCGACATCCCGGAGCAGTCGGTCATCACGCGGGACAACGCGACGGTGACGGTGGATGGGATTGTCTATTACCGCGTGATGGACCCGGCCAAGGCGGCCTATCAGGTGCAGGACCTGAAAGGCGCACTGACGGCGCTCACCATGACGAACATCCGCGCGGTGATTGGCGAGATGGACCTGGACCAGACCCTGTCCTCCCGCGAGCGGATCAATTCGACGCTTCTGGCGATCCTGGATGGGGCGACGGATCCCTGGGGGGTGAAGGTCGCACGGGTGGAAATCCGCAAGATCGAGCCGCCCGAGAACCTGATCCGCGCGATGAATCTGCAGATGACAGCCGAGCGCGAGCGGCGCGCGACGGTGGTGCGTGCCGAGGGTGCGAAGACGGCCCTGGTGCTGGAGGCCGAGGGGCGGCGCGAGGCGGCCTTCCGCGACGCCGAGGCGCGGGAGCGCTCGGCCCAGGCCGAGGCGGCGGCCACGCGCATGGTGGCGGAGGCAGCCTCGGGCGCCGGGGGCGATGCGCTGCGCTACTTCGTGGCGGATAAGTATGTTGCGGCCTTCCAGGC
>DATCMG010000915.1:0-3614 GCA_036563555.1 Roseomonas sp.
GTGTTCGTCGCCCTCGGCCCCGATGCTCACCAGCTTCACAATCCCGGCCACGCTGTCTCAACCTCAACGGGAAAATAGACCTGAAAGTACCCCCTCGGCCTCGCACCCCCAATCTCGCGGCAGTCCCCACGGGCTGTCAGCAGCATGCCCCGGCGCTGGCTCTCCTGTGACTTGATCCAGACCTCGCGGAAGGTCCTGACGCGCATCAGCTCCGCGATGCCGCGGGCATCATTGCGATCGTTCTTGTTCCGGAAGCCCGCCTGCAGGGCGGCCGCCGCATGCCGGGCATCGATACACACAGCAGGGTGTCCAAGCCTGCGCAGTTCCAGGCAGAGCCAGGAGGACGTTCCTCCGGACTCCAGGCCGATGCGCTCGCAGCCGAGTTCATTTTCCTGAAGAAAGCGGCTGATCACCTCCGGATCCGTGGCCAGCTTGGCCTCCCTGACCACCCGTCCATCACCGTCCACGACGCAGAGCGCGGTCTGCTTCAGAGACACGTCCAGTCCGCGATCGAGCATGGTACCGTCCTCCAGAGCTGGGGCATGAGGCTGGCAGGCCATCGCCAGCCCTCCCAAACCAGGCACCCCGCTCCGCCCGATCAAGGGCTCGCGGCTACGCCAGGCCGGGATACCCCATCTCATCGACATGCCAGTGGCGGCTGCGGGCACCGCCTCTGCCGTACCGCCGCTGCCGAAGTTCGCGGGTCAGGAAGGACGCGAGCTTCGCTTTCCAGCCCCGGACGGCCTCGTAGCTGAAGACGATCCCTCGCTGGAGGAACATCTCGCGGACATGGCGCAGGGTAAGGCGATAGTGCAGTCGCCATAGCACCACCAGCGCGACGACGTCGCTCGGGTACTGCGCCCGGTTCAGCAGGCCGGCACGGCGCTCGTTGAACTGTTTGCCGCAGTCGCGGCAGCGGAACCTGCGGTAGCCTTGGCGGTGCGGTCCGACCGCCCAATCACCTCCTCCGAACCGCAGTCCACGCACTCCATCTCAGGTTCCCAGCCGCCCATCAACCCGTCAGGAGCCTCTCCACGCCTGCTCCAACCCGCCAGTCTGGGCGCTCCTGGCGCGAGCTCTGACGGATCCGCTTGGAGTGTGCTCCCAATAAGCGACGATATTTGCCGTCGGAGCTAGCCTTGTGTCTACGAAGTAGATACAATAGCTGAGCGAGCGGTTGGGAGCTGTGCATGAAGGCGATGGTCAAGAAGTGGGGCAACAGCGCGGCTGTGCGGATCCCAGCGCCTGTCCTGGAGGCCGCGCAGGTCCAGCTGGACCAGTCCGTCGATGTGCGGGAGGAGGGAGGGCGGATCGTCATCGAGGCGTTGCGGCCCGAGCGCTACGATTTGGCGGAGCTCGTGGCTGGGATCACTGACGACAATCGGCACGATGCCGTGGACATGGGGCCAGGTGTCGGGCAGGAGGCTTGGTAGTGTCCACCGGCTACGTGCCGGAGGCCGGCGACATCGTCTGGCTGCAGTTCGACCCACAGGCAGGCCGCGAGCAGGCGGGGCACCGGCCCGCCGTGGTGCTGAGCCCGGCCAGCTATAACAGCCGTGCCGGCATGATCATCTGCTGCCCTACCACGACGCGGATCAAGGGCTACCCATTTGAGGTGACGCTGGCCGGGACGCCGCCCAGCGTCGTGCTGGCGGATCAGGTGAAGAGCCAGGACTGGCGCGCGCGCAGAGCAACCCGGAAGGGCCAGGTTAGCACGTCCGAGCTGGCCGAGGTGCGCGCCAAGCTCCGGGCATTGATTGGATAGCTGAACAAAGGCCCTGGAATGCTCACCGGCGATATTCGTAGCCAAGTCGGGGCCCCACCATAGAACGGGGTCTTGGCCGGATTTGGTGATCATGTTGCCGTCGCCACATGGGGTGGGTGAACCTAATCTCCTGCTTGCTGCCAGGCCCTGCCGTGGTCCGGCTCGAAACTTGGGGCACTGAGCACGCCCCGCCGACAATCACTCTGACCCTGACCTCCCGCTCTCGCCCGGCACCGTGTCCGCTCTGCAGCCGGCGGGCCAGGCAGACCCACAGCTGGTACGAGCGCGCCCTGGCCGACCTACCCTGGGGTGAGCACGCCGTTGCCGTTCAGCTCCGCGTCCGGAAGCTTTTCTGCGACAATGCCGGGTGCAAGCGCCGCATCTTCACCGAACCCCTGCCTGGCGTCGCGGCGCCCTGGGCACGCAAGACGGCGCGGCTGTCGGAGCGGCTGACGGCGGTGGGCCTGGCACTTGGCGGCGCAGCCGGTGCACGCCTCAGCCGCAGCATGGGACTGGCCACGAGCCGGAACACCCTGCTGCGCTTGGTCCGGCGGGCACCCATGCCGCCGGACGCCACGCCGGCGGCGTTGGGCGTGGACGACTGCGCACTGCGCAAGCGGCACACCTACGGCACGGTGCTGGTGGACCTCGACCGGCACCGTCCGGTGGCGCTGCTGCCCGACCGTGAGGCCGACACGCTAGCCACTTGGCTGCGAGAGCACCCCGGCGTCGAGGTGATCTTCCGTGACCGCGCCAGCGCATATGCCGCGGGAGGCCGCACCGGGGCGCCCGACGCGGTGCAAGTCGCTGACCGCTTCCACTTGCTCCAGAACTTGGCCGAGGCGCTGGAACTGGCGTTCACCGGTCACTCCCGGGAGCTGCGGGACGCCGAGCAAGCCCGGCGCCAGGACGCAGTGGCCGAGGGTGGCCCGGTTCGGCCCGATCCGCCGCCACCTCCCAAGCGGCCGCTGGCCATGGCCGCGGCTCGCCGGGAGCAGCGCATGGCGACGTACCAACAGGTGTGGAACCTCCATCACCAGGGCTGGCCAGGAGAGAATATTGCACGCCACCTCGGCATCGGGCGCACAACCACCTACCGCCACCTCAAAAGCGAGGCGTTCCCCGAGCGCAAGGGCCGCAGCGACGCCGGGCGCAGTTCCATGGACCCCTGGCGCGACTGGATCATCGAGCGCTGGAGCAGGGGGCAGCGCAACGGACGGCAGATGTTGCGCGATCTCCGGGGCAAGGGCTTCACCGGCAACTACGCGACCGTGCTGCGCTACCTCAACCGCCTGCGCGACGCGCAGCAGGGCGCGGCACCCCACCGTTCGCGGGCGCGGCCCGCATTGCCCATGGTCGCCGCGCCGAAGCAGGTGCTGACACCGCGCACCGCGGCGGGGACCGTGCTGCGCCCGTCGGACCGGCGAGGTGATGAAGAGCGAGCTTTGCTTGCCAAGTTGCGCGAGGCCGCGCCCACCCTCGCGGCGGCTGTGGCACTGGCCGAGGAGTTCGCCGTCCTGGTGCGCGGACACAAGCCGGAGCGCCTCGATCCTTGGCTGCAACGGGCGCAGGACAGCGCGGTACCGGCGCTGCAGCGGTTCGCCAAGCGGCTATCATCGGATTACGACGCCGTCCGTGCCGCGGTGACGCTGGCCTGGAGCAACGGTCAGGTTGAGGAACAGATCAATCGGCTGAAGACCATCAAGCGCTAGTGTCCCGAATCCGAAGTTCGTGTCGTTTCGGCTTTCGTGGTGTTTCGGACGCAGAAGCGCTCGATGCTGGCGAGGATATCGTCTGCGGACTTGGTCCAGCGGAAGGGCTTCGGGTCGGCATTGTGGTGATCGATGAA
>DATCMG010000916.1:0-7342 GCA_036563555.1 Roseomonas sp.
ACGCGACCAAGGGCTTCGGCTTCATTCAGCCCGAGGACGGCTCCAAGGACGTCTTCCTGCACATCTCCGACGTTCAGCGCTCCGGCCTCCAGGAGCCGCGCGAGGGTGACAGGCTTGAGTACGACGTGCTCCAGGGCCAGCAGGGCAAGTCCTCCGCCGGAAATCTGCGCCAGGCCTGATTGGCCTGAGCGGCGGACTCCGTCGCCTCAGATCGCTGCCCCGGCGCTTGCGCCGGGGCGGGCTTTTGGCCCCGGCCGGAGATCTCCGGCCGGGGCTTTTTGCGCCCGGCCGTGTGCGGCGCCCCGCCCGTGATGGGATGACAGGGCTTCCCGCCTTGCCCCCCTGCCACGGGACTCCTAATCCTGCCCGCCATGAATGAGGTCGTTCGATCCCTGCCGGAGGTTGAGCATCAGCGTGCCGTCTTCCCCGACGGGATGGTGCTGGATTCCGGGGTGACGGTGGCGCCGCTAGCGGTGGCCTACCGGACCTATGGGACCTTGGACGCAGCGCGGAGCAACGCTGTGCTGATCTGCCACGCCCTGACCGGCGACCAATATGTGGCCGAGACGCATCCGGTCACGGGGCGGCCGGGCTGGTGGGCCAATCTGGTGGGCCCCGGACTTCCGATCGACACCGACCGCTTCTTCGTCATCTGCGCCAATGTGCTGGGCGGCTGCATGGGCAGCACCGGCCCGCGGGAGGAAATGACGGATGCCGAGGGGCGCGGGCAGGGCCGGCCCTGGGGCATCGATTTCCCCTCCGTGACCATCCGGGACATGGTGCGGGCGCAGAAGCGGCTGGTGGAACATCTGGGGATCGAGCGGCTGCTGGCAGTGGTCGGCGGCTCGATGGGCGGGATGCAGGCGCTGCAATGGGCGGCCACCTATCCGGAGGCGGTGTTCGCCTGTGCCCCGATCGCGACGGCGGCGCATCATTCCGCGCAGAACATCGCCTTCCATGAGGTCGGGCGCGCGGCCATCCATGCCGATCCGGACTGGTGCGGCGGTGCCTATTGGCGGGAGGGGCGGCTTCCGGCGCAGGGGCTGTCGGTGGCGCGGATGGTGGCGCACATCACCTACCTGTCGGAGAGCGCGCTGACCCGGAAGTTCGGACGCCGGCTGCAGGGCGCGAAGGCGGTGACCTTCCTTGAGGATGTCTTCGCGGTGGAGAGTTATCTCCGTCACCAGGGCAGCACCTTCATCCGGCGCTTCGACGCGAACTCCTACCTGACGATCACGCGGGCGATGGACTATTTCGACCTGGCGGCTGACCATGACGGCGACCTGTCCCTGGCCTTCAGGGGCACGCCGACGCGGTTCTTCGTGGCGTCCTTCTCTTCCGACTGGTTGTTCCCCACGGCCGAAAGCCGGGCGGTCACGCGGGCGCTGAACCGGGCGGCGGCGCGGGTTTCCTTCATCGAGCTGAAATCCGACAAGGGGCACGACGCCTTCCTGCTGGACGAGCCGGAGTTCCATGCGGCGCTGGGCGGCTTCCTTAGCGGCGCGGCCGATGCGGTGGGCGTCTGATCATGGGAATGCATCCGAAGGAGCCGATCCGCTACGTCGCGAAGAACATGCGGCTGGATCTCCGCCTGATCGCGGAGATGATCCCGACCGGCGCGAAGGTGCTGGACATCGGCTGCGGCGACGGTGCCCTGATCGAGTACCTGACGCGCGAGAAGGGCGCCGATGCGCGCGGCATCGAGATCGACATGGCGGAGGCGACGCGCGCGGTGGCGGCGGGGCTGGCCGTGATCCATGGCGACGCCGATGCGGACCTGGCGCATTACCCCGATGGCGCCTTCGACTATGTCGTGCTGTCGCGCACGCTACAGGCCGTGGAGCGTCCGCGGGAGGTGCTGCGGCAGATGCTGCGCATCGGCACGCATGCCATCGTCTCCTTCCCGAATTTCGGGCACTGGCAGATGCGCTGGCGGCTGCTTTCGACGGGGCGGATGCCGGATACGGATACCTGGAACCGCCCGTGGTACGAGACGCCGAACATCCACCCCTGCACCATCCTCGACTTCGTGGCGCTGTGCGAGCAGGACGGCTACGCCGTGGATGGCTGGCTGGCGGTGGACGAGCGCGGGCTGCAGGCGCCATGGCGGCGCAGCCTGCGGCTGGCGAACCTGTTCGGGGAGCAGGCGCTCTTCCTGCTGCGGCGCAAGGGCTGAGATGAAATACCCCGTGACCCCCGATGGGCGTTACTTCGCCGTGCGTGGGCGGCTGTGGCGCATGGCCAATCCCGCCCTGCCGCCGGAGCAGCGCGAGGCGCTGACGAAGGAGTTGATGGCGGCCCGCCGGGCCGTGGGGGCTGCCCTGCGGGCCGAGGATCAGGACGCGCTGAAGGCGGCGCGGGCCGGGGTGGACCAGGCGAAGCGGGCGCTCGGGGAGCGGGGGCCGGTCTGGTGGGACGATGGGGCGCCGGACCTCAACCGCCGCAAGGCGAAGGATACGGATTACGTGGCCTGGTACGCCGCGTTGGAGCATTGATCCGCCTTTAAAATCAGCGTGCTAATTACCATATTGGGGTCATGCGCCAGATCCCTGCGGGGCTCCGCGCCGATGCGTCCCCGCCCCCTTCCCGAACCCTCCGCCGCCGTATCGCCCGCCTCTCTGAGGCGGTGCGGGAAAGGCGCGCGCTCGAGCTGCTCTATGGCGGCGCGTGGCGCGTGGTGCACCCGCATGCCATCGGGCGCATGGGCACGGGGCGGCTTGGGCTGCTGACCTGGCAGACAGCCGGGTTGGCCCGAGGCCCCGGCGATCCGGGGGAGGGGTGGCGGATGTTCGATGTTGCCCGCATCGAGGGCACCCGTGCGCTGCGGGCGCATTTCGCGCCTCGGCCCCGGGGTGGGCCGGCCTGGACGGCGGGGATCGATGCGCCGCTGGCCGAGGTGCCGCCCCGTGCCGAGGCGCTGGCGGAAATCCCCGTTCCGGCCTGAGGGCGCCAGGCGCAGCCAGGCCGTGGCTGTTGCAGGGAGGACGCTGACACCCGGCGGGGCGGTGCGCTAGCCTGGGCCCGGGCCTCGGGGGAGGCCCGAGGGGGTTTTCGATCTTGGCCGGGTTCATCCTGCGTCTGGTGCTGCTCGCCTTGGCGGGCGGGGCACTGTCTGCCTGCGGGTCCACGCGGGGGCCGATTTCGGCCGGCTATGGCTATGAGGCGAGCGACGGCTACCAGTCCTGCGTGCCCTATGCGCGGACGCGCTCGGGCCTCGATCTGCGCGGGGATGGCTGGCAGTGGTGGGATGCGGCGCTGGGCCGCTACGACCGCAACCAGCAGCCCCGACCAGGGGCGGTGCTGGTGTTCCAGCGGACCTCCCGTCTGCGGGACGGACATGTGGCCGTCGTCGCCCGCGTGATGGGGCCGCGCGAGATCCGGGTGGATCATGCGAACTGGGCCTCGGGCGGGCTGAAGGGCCGGGTGGCGCGGGACCAGCTGGTGATCGACGTCTCGGCCCGCAATGACTGGTCGGAGGTGCGGGTGTGGTACCCGCCGGCCAGGGTGGTGGGGAACACGGTCTTCCCTGCCTATGGCTTCATCCATCCGGGCCGGCGCTGGGCCTCTGCGGATTGAGGCGCCCCTGCATGACGGAACCGTCATCCAGCCATTGCGTCCAGGCCTCGCATGGCCCATGTCCCCTGAAGGATTTCCACAGGGATGGCGCGGGCCGGTTTACCCCCGGATGGCGCCGCCCTAGTCTCAACGTCGGAACGTGGCGAAGGCCATCGGCCCGCCAAACCGCGCAAGGATATCGGGGCGTCACATGGGTTCGTTCAGCATCTGGCACTGGCTCGTCGTGCTGCTGGTCGTGTTGCTGCTTTTCGGCAGCGGCAAGATCAGCGGACTGATGGGCGACCTCGCCACGGGCATCAAGTCCTTCAAGAAGAATATAAAGGAGGACGAGACCGACGCCTCCATGGCGGACACGACGGCGACGCCGCCGGCCGGCAACCTGCCGCCGCCGGGCGTCCACTCCTCCACGGACCCGAACCGCACGGTCGTGCGCCAGCCGCCCGGGCCGGTCTGATCCCAGCCTTCAGGGCATGATGGTGCGCCGGTCCCGCAGGGGGCCGGCGCGCTGCGTTTGAGGACAGGTTGCAGTCTGATGGCCGATCCCATCCCCGAGGCGGCGATCCAGGCGATCGTCGAGGCCGGGCGCCGCATGGCGGAGCGGAACTGGGTGCCCGCCACGGCCGGGAACATCTCGGTCCGGCTGCCCGGCGGACGCGTTGCGATCACCCGGTCGGGTTTCCACAAGGCACATCTGGATGCGGGTGCCGTGATGGCGGTGGATCTGGATGGCCGGCCGGAAAACCCGGCGCTGCGCCCCTCCGCGGAGACTGGCCTGCATTGCGGGGCCTATCGCGCCTTTCCGCAGGTGGGCGCCGTGGTGCATGGCCATTCCATCGCCAACACCGTGCTGTCCCGCCGGGCGCGGGATTCCCTTCGCCTGGAAGGCTATGAGCTGTTGAAGGCCTTCCCGGGCCTGCCGACGCATGAGGCCGCGATCGAACTGCCGGTGCTGGACAACGACCAGGATATCGCTCGCCTCCAACTGGCGGTGGAGGGTCGTTGGTCCCGCATGGCCGCCCCGATCCTTCCCGGGTATTTGATCCGCGGCCATGGCGTCTATGTATGGGGTCCCGACATGGACGCCGCCCTGGCGCGCCTGGAGGGGCTGGAATTCATGCTGGCCTGCGAGATGGCCAACCTGTCCATCGGAGGTTCCGCGCCATGAGCCGCCTTGTCGTCCACGATGCCAACACCAACGCCGTGCTGCAGGACACGCAGGACGCGGCGGAGATCACGAAGACCCTCGCCGCCATCGGCGTGCGCTTCGAGCGCTGGGAGGTGGCCGACCTGCCGCCGGGCGCCGATGCCGACACGGTGCTGGCCGCCTACAAGCCCCGCCTGGACGCCTTCATGGGCGAGACGGGCGCCGGCACGGCCGATGTGATCCGCCTGACCGCCGACCATCCCCAGGCCGACGCGCTGCGCGCCAAGTTCCTGGCCGAGCATCGCCACACCGAGGATGAGGTGCGCTTCTTCCATGAGGGCGCGGGCAATTTCATCCTGCATGTCGGCGGCAAGGTCTATGACGCGCATTGCACGCGGGGCGACCTGATTTCCGTGCCGGCGGACACGCATCACTGGTTCGATGCCGGCAAGGTGCCGAATGTGACGGCGCTGCGGATCTTCACCGACACCACCGGCTGGACCCCGCATTACACCGGCACCGACATGTCGGAGCGTTTTCCGGCCAGCGTGGCTTGACGGGGCGCCTGACGCCTGTCCGGGCGGTCGTCTGCGACATCGAGGGCACGACCAGCGCCATCGCCTTCGTAAAGGAGACCCTGTTCCCCTTCGCGGAGCGGGCGCTGGACGGCTTCCTGCGTGAGCAGGGGCACGAGCCCGCGACAGCCGCGATCCTCGATGAGGTTCGCGCGCTGGCGCCCGGCCAGGATCCTGCCGAGGCGCTGCGCGGCTGGATGTCGCGCGACGAAAAGGTGACGCCGCTCAAGGCGCTGCAGGGCATGGTCTGGCGCCGGGGCTTCGAATCCGGCGCGCTGCGCGGCCATCTCTGGCTCGATGTGGCGCCCTGCCTGCGCGCCTGGGCGCGCGCCGGGATCGCGCTGCGCATCTACTCCTCCGGCTCGGTCGAAGCGCAGAAGCTTCTCTTCGGGCATTCGGAGGCGGGGGACCTGACCCCCATCCTCTCCGGCTTCGACGATACCCGCACCGGCCCGAAGCGGGAGGCCGCCTCCTATGCCGCCATCGCGGCGGCATCGGGCCATGAGCCGGCGGAGATGCTCTTTCTGTCGGATGTTGCGGAGGAGCTGGACGCGGCGGCGGCGGCCGGAATGCAGACCTGCCAGCTTGTTCGCGCCGCGGATGGCACGGTCGCGAGTGGCCGCCACCCGGCCTGCACCACCTTCCCCGAGGTGGCGGCGCGTTTCGGCCTGCCCGCGCCGGACGAGCCGCCTTCCTGACGAGACGGGGTTCTTCACCCTGTCATCCCGCTGCGCTGGCGAGCCGCCGCGCGCGGGTCTAGAGCGTGGCGTGCCCGGAGCCGAATCGGCCGGGCGCGCGGACCACGCGTTGCAGCACTGACCCCTCGCCCGGCTACCGGGAGACGCCGCCCATGATGACCACCTATTCCCTCCGCGGCTCCGCTTGCACCGTGCATGGGGGTATCGACACACCCGAATCCATCGCCGGCGCGACCTGGATCGACCTGTTGAACCCGACCCCGGAGGAGGAGCGCGCCGTTCAGCAGGCGTTGCAGATCGAGGTGCCGACCCGCGAGGAGATGCAAGAGATCGAAAGCTCCTCGCGCCTGTATAAGAAAGACGAGGTGCTCTTCCTCACGGCCTCTTTCCTCTATGGCGCCGATGAAGGGGAATTCGGCTCGACGCCGATCACCTTCGTGCTTGCCCCCAACGCGCTGGTCACGGTGCGCTACGCCACGCCCAAGGCCTTTTCCATTTTCGCCGTGCGCGCGCAGCGCCAGGCGCTGCCGATCCTGCGCACGCCCGATGGGGTGATGCTGCACCTGTTCGAGCAGATCGTGGACCGGCTGGCCGACATCCTGGAGCGCACGGCGAGCGAGATGGACCGCGCGAGCCAGAACACCTTCCGCAACGCGCGCAGCCTGCATGTGAAGGCGAACAAGCGCGACGTGGACCTGCGCCAGGCGTTGCTGACCCTCGGCCAGGTCGGTGAGGTGACGAGCCGCGCGAGCGACACGCTGCTGGGCCTGACGCGCATCCTGACCTTCGTCGGCGCCGAGAAGGCGAATGCCGTGCGCAAGGAGAACCAGGCGATGATCAAGACCCTGGTGCGCGACGTGCGCTCGCTGGTCGAATATGCGAACACGATGAACAACAAGGCGCAGTTCCTGCTGGATGCCGTGCTGGGCATCATCAGCATGGACCAGAACGGCATCATCAAGACCTTCACCGTGGCCTCGGTCGCGCTGATGCCGCCGACGCTGGTAGCAAGCATCTACGGCATGAACTTCGAGTTCATGCCGGAACTTAGATGGGAGCTGGGCTATCCCTGGGCGCTGCTGCTGATGGTTGCCAGCGCGCTGCTGCCCATCCTGTACTTCAAGCGGAAGGGCTGGCTCTAGAGCCGCGGCGGCCTGCCCGATGCGCCGCCGCTACAGGTGGGATCGATCTCGATGGGCCAGGATATGAGGCCATCGGATCCAGGGTTATACTCTGCCCAGGAGCAGCCCGATCACCGATGAAGGCCCTGGAAACGGGTCTCTGTCCAGATCCTGGCGTGCCTCGCATGCGGGTGCAGCCCGTTCGAGGCCGGCCGGGGATTGGACCAG
>DATCMG010000917.1:0-3282 GCA_036563555.1 Roseomonas sp.
AGCCAAGAGCGATTCGCGCCGCCTCACCCGAGAGGTGCCCACGTTCCTCCAGCGTCCGGGTGGCGACGGCGGTGGAGGCGATGGCGAGCGCCAGCCCGAAGACGAGGGCCTGGCCGAAGCCGAGCCCGGACAGGGTCATTCCCAGCGCGGCGCCGAGCAGCGTACCGACCGCCACCTGCGCCGTCGCCCCCGGCACCGCGATGCGCCAGACGGCCAGCAGGTCCTGCGGCCGGAAATGCAGGCCGACACCGAAGAGGAGAAGGCCCACCCCCACCTCGGCCATGGTGCGGGTGAACTCGCCGTCGATGGTGACGCCCGGCGTGTTCGGCCCGATCGCGACGCCGGCGACGAGATAGCCGACCAAAGGCGGCATCCGCAGCATGCGCGCCACCAGCCCGAAGGCGAAGGCAAAGGCGAGGCCGAGGACGAGGCTGGCGAGGAAAGGCGGCGCGTGTTCCATCGGGGGTGGTTTGTCGCAGCCGGACCGTTCCAGGACCAGAGGCGACCCGTGCCCCGGCCGCCGTAATTCCGAGGCGCGGCTCAGCCCAGGATGACGAGCACCACGCTCAGCACGATCAGCAGGGCACCGACCACATCACGTGCCTTGAGCGGCTCCCGCAGGTACCAGCGGCCGAAGGCGAGGGTGAAGACGATTTCCACCTGCCCCACCGAGCGCACGAGGGCCACGGGCGCAAGGGCGAAGCCGGTGAACCAGCATGCCGAGCCCATCGCGGAGAGCAGCCCCACCGGCGCCGCGTTCCGCCAGTTGCGGAACACCTGCCCCACCGAAGCCGGCTCCCGCGCCAGCAGCCAGCCGCCCTGCATCACCGTCTGCATCGCGTTGGTAACGACGAGGGTGCAGAGCGCCCCCAGCACCGGGTCCGGCGCGGCCAGGTTCTGGTTTGCCGCCCGGATGGCGATCCCGGTCAGCCCGAAGCAGGCCCCGGCGGCGATGCCGCAGAGCGCCGCCGGCTGCGCCGTGGCCCGGAGCGCCTGCCGAAGGCTGGAAACCTGCCCCGCGAGGGAAAGCCAGAGCACCGCGCAGACCCCCATGGCGATGCCCGCCCAGGCGAGGGCGGAGAGGTGCTCTCCGAGCAGCACGATGGCGAAGACCGCGCCCTGGAGCGCCTCGGTCTTGGAATAGGCGGTGCCGACCGCGAAGCCGCGTGGGGCGAAGGAGGCGATGAGGAGGACCGTGCCGAAGATCTGGAGCAGCCCGCCCAGGGCGCAGAGCAGGAGGGCGTGGGTTCCGAAGGCGGGCAGGGTGCCGCCCGTTGCCCACCACCAGGCGCCGACCAGAACGAGGCCCGGCGGCACGCCGTAGAGATAGCGCACCACGGCGGCGGCGTTGAGCGAGAGCGCCCCGCGCAGCTTCTGCTGGAGCGCGGTGCGCCAGCACTGGAACAGCGCGGCGGAGAGGGTGGCGGCGAGCCAGAGTGGCATGGGGTTCAGCGCGTCCGGGCGGGCGTGGATACGGAATCGCCGGTGTGGCGCATTGGGGCGGCTGGACTCCGGAAAGGGGCCGCAGGGTCGTCCGGGCCTCTTTGTCCGTCAATCGTCGCAACCCCTGCGGGAAGGGGCCGTTCGGAGGCGGTGCCCATCAGGCCCGGGCGCGGCGATCCCGGCCGGCCCCAGGCGCCGGCCTTTCCTCCTTCCGCGAAGACGAGGATGCCATGGCGAAGAAGGTCGGCGATTTCTTCTGGGAACGCCTGCACCAATGGGGCGTCCGCCGGGTCTTCGGCTATCCGGGGGATGGCATCAACGGGTTGCTCGCCGGGCTGCAGCGCTTCGGGACCGACAGGATCGAGTTCGTGCAGGCGCGGCACGAGGAGATGGCGGCCTTCATGGCCTCCGCCCATGCCAAGTTCACGGGTGAGGTGGGGGTCTGCATCGCCACCAGCGGGCCGGGGGCGACGCATCTGATCACCGGCATGTATGACGCGGCCGCCGACCATGTTCCGGTGCTGGCCATCGCGGGCCAGTCGGCGCGCATGGCGGTGGGCGGGCACTACCAGCAGGAAGTCGACCTCCTGACGGCCTTCAAGGATGTCGCGGGGGCTTTCGTGCAGCAGGCCATGGTGCCGGCGCAGATGCGCCACCTGGTGGACCGCGCCATGCGGACCGCCATGGGGGATCGGCGCGTGACCGCCCTGATCATTCCCAATGACCTGGCGGACGAGCCCTATGAGGACCCGCCCCACGCCCATAGCACCATCCATTCCGGCATCGGCTGGAACCCGCCGCGCATCATCCCGCGGGACGAGGATCTGCGCCGGGCCGCTTCCGTCCTGAACGAGGGAAAGAAGGTTGCCATCCTCGTCGGCGCCGGCGCGGCCGGGGCGGCGGATGAGGTGATCGCGGTGGCGGACAGGCTGGGTGCGGGCGCCGCCAAGGCGCTGCTCGGCAAGGCCGTACTGCCGGACGACCTGCCCTGGGTCACGGGCACCATCGGCCTGCTCGGCACGCGGCCGAGCTGGGACCTCATGATGGAATGCGACACGCTGCTGATGATCGGGTCGAGCTTTCCCTGGTCGGAGTTCCTGCCGAAGGAAGGCCAGGCGCGCGGCGTGCAGATCGACCTGCAGCCCGCGATGCTCAGCCTGCGCTACCCGATGGAGGTTCCGCTCTGCGGCGATTCCGCCGAGACGCTGCGTGCCCTGCTGCCACTGCTGGAGGAGAAGACGGATAGGTCCTGGCGCGACAGCATCGCCGGCTGGAACAAGGACTGGCGCGAATTGCTGGAAAAGCGTGCCCAGACATCGGCCGATCCGGTGAACCCGCAGCTTCCCTTCCAGGAGCTGTCGAAGCGCCTGCCGGAGCGGGTGATTCTCACGAGCGATTCCGGTTCCTGCTCCAACTGGTTCGCGCGGAACCTGCAGATGCGGCGCGGGATGATGGCATCCCTGTCGGGCAGCCTCGCCAGCATGGGGGCGGCGGTGCCCTATGCGATCGCGGCGAAGATGGCGCATCCGGACCGGCCGGTGATCGCCATGGTGGGCGACGGCGCCATGCAGATGAACAACATGGCCGAGCTGATCACGGTCGCCAAATACTGCAAGGGCTGGACAAACCCGACCTGGATCTGCCTCGTGCTCAACAACCAGGACCTGACCGAGGTGACCTGGGAACAACGTGTCATGGAGGGGATGCCGAAATTCGAGGAGACGCAGCGGATCCCCGATTTCCCCTATCACCGCTTCGCGGAGCTGGCCGGGCTGCGCGGGATTTTCGTGGATGACCCGGCGAGGATCGGGGAAGCCCTGGACCAGGCGCTCGCCTCCG
>DATCMG010000918.1:0-3830 GCA_036563555.1 Roseomonas sp.
GCCCTCCAGGCCAGAACGGCCGGGATCACGCTGTAGATCCCCATCCAGAGCGCCAGCATCGGCACCGCCAGCGGCACGAGCCACCAGAGCCGCTCCACCTCGGTCAGGATGGAGTAGGTGATCCAGTAGAGCCCGACGACATGGTGCCCCCAACCGAAGGCCCAGCCGATTGCGGCGGCCCGCTTCCAGTTGCGCGCCTGGCTCAGGAGTACCAGCAGCCCCGGCAGGGCGATCAGCAATACCGGGATCGCATGAAGGGGCGGCATGGCCAGGGAGGCCAGTGCCCCAAGCCCAAAGGCGGTGACGAGGGCGCGCCAGCCGGCGCGCGACTCCAAATGCCGGATCAGGCGCTGCACGGGACCGGTTCTACTCCGCCGCCTGGGATGAGGCCGTGGTGCCGGACTGGGTTCCCGCCCCGGGCATCTCGATGGCCGGGGTCGCCGGCGCCGGCCGGCGCACGCGCACGCGGCGGATCCGCCGCGGGTCGCTCTCCAGCACCCGGAACTCCAGGCCCGAGGGATGCGAGACCAACTCCCCCCGCGCCGGCACGCGCCCGGCCAGGGTGAAGACGAGGCCGCCGACCGTGTCGATGTCCTGGTGCTTTTCCTCGGTCGTCAGGATCTCGCCCATACGGGCCTCGAATTCCTCGATCTTCAGGCGGGCGTCGAGGTCCAGGCTGCCATCGGGGCGCTCCGTCACCTGGGGCGCGACATCCTCGTCATGCTCGTCCGAGATGTCGCCGACGATCGTCTCCACCAGGTCCTCGATCGTCACCAGCCCGTCGATGCCGCCATACTCGTCCACGACGAGCGCCATATGCGTGCGTCCCTCGCGCATCTGCAGCAGCAGGTCCAGCACCGGTACCTGCGGCACGACGAAGAGCAGCGGGCGCAGGATGGCCTCGATCGAGAAAGGCTCCTCGTCCCGCCCCACGGAGGCGAAGACATCCTTGATGTGGACCATGCCCCGGATGTCGTCGAGGTTCTCGCTATAGACGGGGAAACGGCTATGCCCCTCGCGCTGGATCAGGCGGATCGCCTCGTCCAATGTCAGGTCGCAGGGCATGCCGATGATGTCGGCGCGCGGCAGCATCACATCCACCGCCGTCTTGTTCCTGAGCTTCAGGACATTGCCGAGGATCACGCGCTCATTGGCGTCCAGCGCGTCCGCCTCGGGCTCGCCATCCTCGTCGGCCTCGACCAGGGCTTCCACCTGGTCGCGCACGCTTTCCGCCTCACGCCGGCGCAGCAGGCCCTGGAACTTCCAGAGCAGGCTGTTGCGGTCGGGCCCGTTGCGCTCGCTCACGCCAGTCCCCTCCAGGGATTGGGCAGGGCGAGGCGGCGCATGATCCGGGCCTCCGCCCGCTCCATGCGGCGGGCCTCGCCGGCACGCAAATGGTCATGGCCAAGCAGATGCAGCACCCCATGGGCCACGAGGTGCGACAGATGGGCCATCACGCTTCGCCCGGCCACGCGCGCCTCGCGCCGCACCGTGCCCAGTGCCAGCGCCACATCGCCGGGCATGCCGGGATGCAGTGGCGGGAAGGAGAGAACATTGGTCGGCTTCACCTTGCCGCGGTGCTCGCCGTTCAGCCGTTTCACCTGAAGATCGCCGGTCAGCAGCACGGTCACTGCCCCGGAGGTCCCGGCCTCGGCAAAGGCGGCGGCGGCGGCGCGGCGCGCGACCTCCTCCACCCGTGGCACGGCGGACCGCCAGGCGGGGTCCTCCAGCACCACTTCGATATCGCTGTCCCATCCGGGGACGAAATCCCCGGATGTCTCCTGATTCAGCCCGGCGGCTTCACCGCCGGGCGGGCGACTGCCCACCTCTGTCCTACTCCCTGACCTTCCCACGCGGTGCGGCGCGGCCATCGCCCGCAACCTCCGCCCGCCCATAGGCCGAGACGATCCGCCCGACCAGGGGATGCCTTACCACATCGTTCTCCGCGAAGCGCGTGATCCCGATGCCGTCCACCCCATCGAGGATGGAGAGCGCCTCCACCAGCCCGGATTTCTGGCCGGGGGGCAGGTCCACCTGGGTGGGGTCGCCGGTGACGACCATCCGCGTGCCCTCGCCCATGCGGGTGAGGAACATCTTCATCTGCGCGGGGGTGGTGTTCTGCGCCTCGTCCAGGATGGCGAAGGCATGGGCCAGGGTGCGGCCGCGCATGAAGGCCAGCGGCGCGATCTCGATTTCGCCCGAGACAAGGCGGCGTGCCACCTGGTCGGCCGGCATCATGTCGTGCAGCGCGTCATATAGGGGGCGGAGATAGGGATCGACCTTCTCCTTCATGTCGCCGGGCAGGAAGCCCAGCCGCTCGCCGGCCTCGACCGCCGGGCGGGAAAGGATGATGCGGTCCACCCGGTTCGCCATCAGCAGGGCCACGCCCTGGGCCACGGCAAGATAGGTCTTGCCGGTGCCGGCCGGGCCGACGCCGAAGACCATCTCCTGCTGCTGGAGCATGTCCATATAGGTTGCCTGGGTGCGGCTGCGCGGCGCGATCGCGCCCTTTCGCGTCCGGATCGCCGGCATGTCGGCCAGAGGCAGCCGCGGATCCTCCACGGGCCCGTCCGCCATCCGCAGCGCCGCCTCCACTTCAGCCATGCCCGTTGCGTCCCCCCTCTCCAGGCGCTGCCACAGCGAGCGCAGGACCGATTCCGCCAGGCCCGTCGCCTCTGCCCCGCCGGATATCGTCGCGCGGTTGCCGCGCGAGGCGATCCGCACGCCCAATCGCTGCTCGATCCGCGACAGATGGCGGTCGTGCTCCCCGTACAGCATCGGCAACAGGGCGTTGTCGTCGAAGCTGAGGGTCACGGTCCGCTGGCTGTCCGGCGGGAAGCCCTGATTGCGCGACAGATCCCGTAGGCCGGGAGCGCGAGGATCGGTCCGGAGGGCGATCCCCCCGGCGGGGGCGGCGATCTGGGTCAAGCGGCGGCGGACTCCTCATGCGCCATGGTTGCGGAGAGAGAATTGGGGAGGGCGGCCTGCAATTTCATCGGAACCACCGCGCCCACCGGGGCTGCGCCGGATGCATGGACCGGCTGGAGCCACGGGCTGCGGCCCGCCACCTGGCCGGGATGCCGCCCCGTGCCGGTGACGAGCACATCCACCACGCGCCCGACGCAGGCGCGGTTGAAGTCATCCTGCTGCTGGCGAAGCAATGCCTGGAGGGTCTGTAGCCGGGCATCCTTCTCCACCTCCGCGACCACCCCGGGCTGCGAAGCGGCGGGCGTGCCCGGCCGGGCCGAATACTTGAACGAATAGGCGCCCGCGAAGCCGACCCGTTCGACCAGCCTCATGGTGGCGTCGAAATCGGCCGCGGTCTCGCCGGGGTGGCCGACGATGAAGTCGGAGGTCAGCGCCATGTCCGGCCGCGCCTCCCGCAGGCGGTCGGCGATGCGGAGGTAGAGATCCGCCTTGTGCCCCCGGTTCATCGCGGCCAGCACCTTGTCCGAGCCGGACTGCACGGGAAGGTGCAGATACGGCATCAGGGAGGGGATTTCCCCATGGGCGGCGATGAGGTCGTCATCCATGTCGCGCGGGTGGCTCGTCGTGTAGCGCAAACGGGCAACGCCCGGAATTTCGGCCAGTTCCCGCAACAATCGCGCGAGGCGCCAGCTATTGCCGCCAGGTGACGCCGTGGTGGGGGCCTGGCCGGCCCAGGCATTCACGTTCTGCCCGAGCAGCGCGATCTCCCGCGCGCCATTGGCGGCAAGCTGCCGCGCCTCGGCGATGATCGCGGTGGCCGGGCGCGAGAACTCGGCGCCGCGCGTGTAGGGGACCACGCAGAAGGAACAGAACTTGTCGCAGCCCTCCTGGATCGTCAGGAA
>DATCMG010000919.1:0-3737 GCA_036563555.1 Roseomonas sp.
GGGGAAGTGGTCCACGATCCAGCCCAGGGAGGGCGAGTTCGACTTTTCCGCTCTGGACGCCATCATCGCCTGGGGCCAGGCGCGGGGACGCATGACGCGCGGGCATGCGCTTGTCTGGCACGATTCCTTCCCAGGCTGGGCGGTGGCTGCGAGCAGCGAGGGGCCGCAGCGCGCCCGGGCCGTGCTGGGCGCCCATATCGCCCGCGTCCTCTCCGCTACCCGCCTGCGCATCCGTGACTGGGATGTCGTGAACGAGCCCATTGCCGACCCGCCCGGCAGCGACACCCCGCAGGCCACGGGAGAGTTCCGCGACACGCCCTTCTTCCGCGCCCTCGGGCCCTCTTATGTCGAGACCGCCTTCCGCATGGCGCGGGAGCAGGACCCAACCCTGCGATTGGTGCTGAACGAATATGGGGTGGAGGAGGACACGCCCTGGGCGGAGGAGAAGCGCCGCCGGTTGCTGAATCTCCTGCGCGACTTGCTGCGCCGGAAGGTGCCGATCGACGCCGTCGGAATTCAGGCCCATCTCCAGATCCGGAACCCTTTCAACCCCGCCGTCTTTGCAGGCTTCGTCCGGGCCATCCGCGCCGAGGGGCTTTCCGTGCTGGTGACGGAGTTGGATATCCGCGAGAGCGAGAGCGTGCCCGAGGATTTCGTCGCCCGGGACCTGAGGGTGGCCGAGCGGGCCGCAGCCTTCGTCGGGGCCGCCGCCGAGGCGGGAGTGCGGAGCTTTTTCACCTGGGGGCTGGTGGACCGCTACTCCTGGCTGGCCACCGAACCCGGCGTCGCTCGCCGGGACGGCAAGCTGCATCGTGGCCTGCCGCTCGACTGGGAATACAACCGCAAGGAGATGTGGCGGGCGATGGCGCGGAGCTTCGGCGCGGCCTGAATCAGGCCGGCACGGCATAGCGCGCGAAGTCCCGCGCCAGTCGTTCATAGATCGGCCGGCGGAACGGCACGGCAATGGAAGGAAGCTCGGCGAGGGGAGCCCAGCGCCAAGCGTCGAATTCCTGATGCGCGTCGGAATCCAGCCGGATCTCGGAATCCTCGCCCAGGAAGCGTAGGGCGAACCACATCTGGGTCTGTCCCCGATACTTCCCGCCCAGGGCCTTGCCGACCAAATGGGCTGGCAGGTCGTAATCCAGCCAATCCGCCATGCGGCCCAGCACCACGGCGTCGCGCGTGCCGATCTCCTCGGCGAGTTCGCGCAGCACGGCCTGCTCCGGGTCCTCGCCCCTGTCCAACCCGCCCTGGGGCAGTTGCCAGGCGCCGGAGCTGGCCTCGCCGGCGGGCTGGTCGGCCCGGCGGGCGATCAGTACGAGGCCGGCACGGTTGAAGAGGCAGGCTCCGACATTCGGGCGTAGTGGCAAATCGGTCATGTCAGTTCCGGGGGATGTCCTCGGGCCGGCGGATCAGGGCGGTGACGGGCGCCATCACCAGCCCCCGCGTCTCCAGCCCGGCGGCCCAGGCGGCGACGCGGTCCACCAGCACGGGCGAGACATCGGCGGCAAGGCCCAGCGCCGAGCCCCGCTCCCGCGCGATTCGCTCCAGTTCGGCCAGGCGCCGGTCGATCTCCCCGCGCGTCGCCGGCTCGTCCACCACCAGGTCCACGCTGCGTCCCCAGGCGCGGGCTGGGCTGGGGGCGCCGGGGCGCGGATCGATATAGAGCAGGCCGCGGTCCCGCAGGATCTCCTGCACCGCACCGATGGATTCCGGCAGGGCGGCGAAACGCTCCCCCCGCATCGGGCCCAGCGCGCCGATTGCGCCCACCTGCCCGCCGATGCGCGACAGCACCCAGGCCAGGCGGTCGGCATTCTCGGCGGCGGGCAGCATCGTCAGCAAGGCGCGGTCGCCCGGATCGTTCACGGGAAAATTGGCGGGCTCCAGCGGCAAGGCACTGAGCGCCTCCATGCCCCGGGCACGGGCATGCTCCAGCAGTGGGGCCGGACGCGCGGCATAGGGAGAGAAGGCGAGGGCGGTCTCAGGCGGCAGGCGCCGGATGGCTTCCTCGGAGAGCGAAGTGGACAGGCCGAGGTTGCCGACGATCAGGGCGACCCTGGGCCGGGTCTCCGCCCGGTCGAAAGCGCGGCCATAGAAGCGGACCGAGGTCCGGCCCTCCGGCCCCAGGCGGGGCAGGGGACCGTGGCGGGATGGCTCCAGCAGGGCCGGATCGGGCGGCGGAATGGGCCGGTTGGCCGGAGCCTCCGCGCGCGTGGCCAGCGTTGGAAGGGGTGGCGGCTCCGGCGCACTGGGAAGTGCCGCGGTTGCGGCGGGCGGCTGCGGCGGGGCGGCCGGTGCGCTGGTCGGTGCCGGGGTAGCCATGGCGGCTTCCGGCGGGGCTGGCTCCACCGTTCCGGGAGGCGCCAGATTGTCATTCGCCGCAACAGGTGGCGCGGACGGCCCCGGTTGATCGGCCGGGATGGGCGGCACCATGGCGGGCGCCCCGGCATTGTCATTCGCCGCCACGGATACCCGCCGCAGCGAGGCGGGGATGCCCGCTTCCGGTGGCCCCGCCCAATGCAGGGCGAAGGCCCCGGCGCTGAGCACCGCCACCACGAGCAGCCAGAAGACGCCGAGTGCCCTCATGTTTGGCTTCGGCGTCTCCCCTTGATCAGCGGCTGGCGCGGCGCTGTGGCTGGCCCGCGGCGATGTTCCGCAGCAGCCCGAGGGCCTGCTGGAGTTGGTGGTCGGTCTCGGGCTTGGTCGGGTCGAAGGCGGGAGCGCCCTCGGCCGGCAAGCGCTGCACGCTTTGCACCGCCCCGCTGGGCAGGTTCAGCGGTGGCAGGGGCGCGGGCGGGCGGGTGTTGACGCCCTGGGCGGCCGCGCTGTTGTCGTTCCGCAGGGCGCGGCGCAGATCGGCTTCGCGGTCACGCTCGCGGTTCTGCTGGGCGTCCTCGCGCTGGGCCAGCACCTCGATGTCCGGCTCGATGCCGGTGGCCTGGATGGAGCGGCCCGAGGGCGTGTAGTAACGCGCCGTGGTCAGGCGGATGGCACCATTGCCCGGCAGCGGCATGACGGTCTGCACCGAGCCCTTGCCGAAGCTCTTGACCCCCATGACCACCGCGCGGCGATGATCCTGCAGGGCGCCGGCGACGATTTCGCTGGCCGAGGCGGAGCCGGCATTCACCAGCACCACGATGGGCAGGCCCTGGGCGATGTCGCCGTTGCGGGCATTCCAGCGCTGGGCGTCCTCCTGCCGGCGGGCGCGGGTGGAGACGATCTCGCCCTGGTCAAGGAAGTCGTCGGAGACCTGGATCGCCTGGTCCAGCAGCCCGCCCGGGTTGTTGCGCAGGTCCAGCACCACGCCCTTCAGCCCATCCCGCGCCTGGGAGCGGAGGGTGGAGAGGGCCCGGCGCATGCCGGCCTCGGTCTGCTCGTTGAAGGATGTCAGGCGGATATAGGCGACGTCGTTCCCTTCAAGTCGCGCGCGCACGACCTGCGGGCGAATCGTCTCGCGGGTGAGGGAGATCTCGATCGGGGTGGCCGTGCCCTCGCGCCGGATGGTGAGGCGGATGGAGCTGCCGCGCTCGCCCCGCATCTGGTCCACGGCCTCCTGGAGGGTCAGGCCCTGGGTGGTCTTCTCGTTGATATGGGTGATCAGGTCGCCGGGCTTCACGCCGGCGCGGGCGGCCGGGGTTTCGTCGATCGGCGAGATCACCTTCACATATCCCGCCTCCTGGCTCACCTCGATGCCGAGGCCGCCGAACTCGCCGCGGGTCTGCACCTGCATGTCGCGG
>DATCMG010000920.1:0-3212 GCA_036563555.1 Roseomonas sp.
GGCCTGGCCACCACTGGCTGCTGCGAAAACTGCTGCGCCCAGCAATAAGAGAAGGAAGAGGACGGCGATCATCGCGTGGCTCCTCTGTCGCGGGCCATGGCGACGGCTTCCAGCGCCTCCTCTGTCTCGTCCTCTAGGCCACGTGGACCGAGCAGCGCGTCTACCGCTGCTGGGCCCTCGATGAGTAGGCCGAGCAGGGCTTCGAGTAGCAGGACGACAATCATTATGCAGAAGGTGGCGAGCCCAAAGACCCAGACGCCCTGTGGCACAGCGAGCGGCAGGTGCAGGGCACTGTTATCATGGGCGTCGAAGAGCAGGCTCTCGTCCAGTAGCGTCCAGGCGGCCCAAGTGCAGAAGCCGGCGAAGACGCCAAGCAGGGCGAGCGCGAGGATGTGCAGCACGCCACGCGGTCGGGGCGGCAAGCGGTTTACCAGTGCGTCCACTCGGATATGGGCGCGGCGCGCGAGGGTATGGGCCAGGCCCCAGGCGATGCCTCCTGCCAGCATGTAACCCGTAACCTCGATCGTCGCGGCGGAGGAAAATCCCAAAAGATTACGGCCGACCACGTCGGCGGTAATGAACACGGAGCAGGCCACGTAATTCCACCCGGCTAGGTGGGCCATGACCGACGCAACACGCGCGGTGCCAGCCGAAAGAGCCCGCGCCGCGCGCATCAGAGGATGCGTCATCCGCCGAAGCGGACGCCGCTGATCGGGGCAATCACTTGGTTGTAGATTTCACCGCATCGGGCGCCGCAACGCCCGACCCAGTTGGGAAGGACCGGACGCTCAAAGATGCCGCGAAGGCGGGCAGCCTCTTCAGGGGTACTCTTCACCTCAATCATGGGACGGGGGGCAAGCTGGTTCAGGCGGCAAGCCTCACGGCGACCGATGTTGCAGTCGATGCCGTCACGGGTTCCCTCATCGCCAAGTTGCCAGAGCTTATCCGACATTTCCTGGAATGTGGCCTCGAGATGAGCGCGCACGGCCGGGTCTAGCCGGTTCCACCAAGCGAGATTAACCATGTAGCCTGCCACCGCCCAGGACAGTGGCAGGTCCGAGATATGGGTGGAGACTTCTGGCCAGCGCGCGGCAGCGCCGCTGCCCGTGCCAGTGATGGCGCAGTCCACAACACCGCGCTCAAGCGCCGAGTAAACTTCGGGGAAGCCGATGGAGACGGGCTGGGCGCCAAGCGCCCCGACAAGGTCGACCAGGGAGGCGCCGAAAGTGCGAATTTTGCGCCCGCGCAGGTCCTCCAGCGAGCGGAAGGCCGAGCGGCAGAAGAGTACCTGAGCGGGAAAGGGGTACATGATGACAAGGCGCACGCCGAACCGTTCAAGGTCGCGGTTGGCGATGGGCATCAGTCCATCGGCGATACGGCGGGCATCGGCGATTTTGGGCGCCATGCCGGAGAGGTCCACGCCGTCGAGGATGGGTACGTCGCCGGAGAGGGTGGAGAGGGTGCCGGCGCCGATCTCAGCCTGGCCGGAGCGCACAAGGCGCACAATCTCCGCACCGCCGAGATTGCGCTCCGCGTGGGAGGCGAGAGTGACATTGAGGCGCCCCCCGGTCCGGGCGGCCATCTCACGCAGATATGGCACGTCCACCATCGTGAACTGGGTGTTGGTCGGAACGGGCTGGGTGATCGCGACTATGTTCACCCGCGGGCCTGGCGGGACGGCGGGGGCCGTCTGCTGCGCGGCTGCCGGTTGGCCCATGAGGGCGCCCGCCAGGGCCAGTCCGGGTAGCTGAGCAAAGAATCGCAGCATTATCATCTCCGCGACGGAAGGGAGTTAGCTTGACGGGGTGCTGGGATCGGTCAAGACCCCACGGACGTGGCCGAAGGCGCAAAGCCAGTGTTGGGACGGCGAACTTGCCTGCTAGAGCAGTTTCCGGCCTGACTGAATCGGTTGTGATCCACGAGGTCATCGGGAGGTGATTCAGTGTCCCTGGCGAGGGAGGCCGGGACATGTCGAAGGCGCTGTCGGTTGATTTGCAGGAGCGGGTGGTGGCAGCGATAGCCGCTGGTGCGTCCTGCCGGGCGGCGGCAGCCCGCTTCGGGGTGAGCTCGCCGAGTGCGATCCGCTGGGCCACGCTGGCGCGGGAGGCGGGCTCGGTGGCACCGGGGCCACTCGGTGGGGATCGTCGGACGGCTCGGATCGAGGCGCATGCGCCGCTGATCCTGGGCCTGGTCGAGCGACCTCCGACATCACTCTCAAGGAGATCCAGGCCGAGTTGGCCAAGGCGGGTGTGTCCGCTGGCATCGGCACGCTGTGGCGCTTCTTCGACCGGCGCCGGATGACATGGAAACGTATGACCCGCCCCGTCCGCAAGGGTTTTCACGACCTGGTCTGATCAGTCTACGCCAACGTATTCGGCTTCGGAGACAAGCTTCCAGCCAAGATGGAGATCCGCACGTCCCGGTCCTCATAAAAGTCACGGCGTCAGAGCGCCATTTTTAAGCCCAGGTATCCAGAACGCCGGTCGACTGTCAGGCCATCTCGCTTCCACCACCCGCAGACCTCATTCAGTCGCCCGCGCCGGGTGAGCGCGAATGGCTGATCCTCTGGCTACGGTACTGCCGCCGCCTTCATCTCAAATCTCTGCCCACTACGCAGCACCGTGCAGATGATCCGCGCCAGCTTGACCGCGAGCGCCACCACGGTATTGACGTGCGCTCGGGCGCATCGTGTCAACGGGAAGATACGGCGAGATCAAGCGCCGCACCGGCGTTGTCGGCGTCTTTCCAAACGAGGCCGCCGTGGTGAGGCTCGTCGGCGCCCTGCTGCTGGAGCAGTCGGACGAGTGGGCCACGCAGCAGGCGCGCGACATGACGCTGGAAGGCATCAGCGCCGTCAGCGATACTGGCCCCGCCAGGCTGGCCGCCGTGCCAGCCTGACCCGGCGACCAAACCCGCCGCGGCACAGCGCTGCTACAACACGCAGTGGAACACGACCTATGCCGACCGCCGAAACGCTTGCAATTTGGCGGGGAGTCGAAGCACCCGCCCGACGAGCGGCTGCGGCTCGATCACAAAGACGCGCGCCTGCCCTTTGCCTGGCAAGGCTCCCGACCTGGCAGCGAAGCCGGCATGCCTCAATCCACTTCCAGGACCACGCTCCTGAAGCCTTGGACGGCAGGATCGTGAACGTCTTGGCAGTGTTCGCCGCTCGGCAAGAGGACGTCCCCGTCGTCGCTGAGCAGGTGAAGGAG
>DATCMG010000921.1:0-8595 GCA_036563555.1 Roseomonas sp.
GCCCTCACTCAGGGCGGCTGGTATCAGGCCACGCCGATCCGCAGCAGGTCGTGCAGGTGCAGGATGCCGGCGGGCCGCCCGTGCTCCAGCACGAAAAGGCTGGTGATGCGGCGCTCGTTCATGAGGTGGAGGGCTTCCTCGGCCAGCGCGTCCGGGCCGATGGTGCGGGGCTGGCGGGACATGGCCTCGCGCACCGGACCGTCGACGAAGCCCGCCTGGAAGGCGCGGCGCAGGTCGCCATCCGTCACCACCCCGACGAGATAGCCTTCGCCATCCACCACGGCGGTGGTGCCGAAGCGCTTGCCCGTCATCTCCATGATGGAGCGGGAGAGGGTGGCGTCCTCGGGTACGGTCGGCACTTCGGCGCCGGTATGCATCACGTCCCGCACCTTGCGGAGCTGCGAGCCGAGCTTGCCGCCGGGGTGGAAGCGTCGGAAGTCCTGCGCCGAGAAGCCGCGGCGCGAGAGCAGCGCCACCGCCAGCGCGTCGCCCATTGCCACCTGCATGGTGGTGGAGGTGGTGGGCGCCAGCCCGTTCGGGCAGGCCTCGGGCATGACGGGCAGGATCAGGGGGATGTCGGCCGCGGAGCCCAGGGCGCTCGTCGCGCGGGAGGTGATGGCGATGAGGGTGATGCCCCAGCGGCGGGCATAGGCGATGACATCCGCCAGCTCCGGCGCCTCGCCGGACCAGGAAAGGGCGAGGACCACATCATCGTCGCCGATCATCCCGAGATCGCCATGGCTGGCCTCGGCGGGATGGACGAAATAGGCGGGGGTGCCGGTGGAGGCGAGGGTGGCGGCGATCTTGCGCCCGACATGGCCTGACTTGCCCATGCCGGTCACGATCACCCGGCCCCCGGCATCACCGATCACCGAGACGGCCTGCTCGAAGGCCTTGCCGAGCGCGCCATCCAGCGCGGTACGCAGGGCATCGAGCCCCCCGGCCTCCAGGCGCAGGGTGCGGCGGGCGTCGTCCAGCGCGGAAGCGGGGGGCAGCGCGGTGGTCTGCTGGGGCTGCTGGTCCATGATGGGTCCTCGGTGGCGCGGATCCCGGTCGCTCCGGGCGGGCGCGGTGCCCCGGCGCGGGCATGCGGTACGGAGCGCCTGGGGCGGCAGGCTATAAACCGCCTGGGGCGCCAGGGCGACATCCCGGAAACGGGAGGCCTCCATGCGCGGGGCGGCTGGCCTTCGCCAAGGACCGAACCGGCGGCCTTCGCCGCGGGACGCTGTCGCGCTATGGGAGGCGGAGCGGCCCCTCGCCGCCGGAGGGGCGGGAGAATGGAGAGCAGCGCGACCATGGACCAGGCGATCCACCCCCGGCTGACTGTCCTCACCCACCCGCTGGTGCAGCACAAGCTAACCCTCATGCGCCGGCGTGAGACCTCCACCGGGGAATTCCGCGCGCTGGCACGCGAGATCAGCCTGCTGATGGCCTATGAGCTGACGCGCGACCTGCCGCTGGAACGCGTGCCCATCGACACGCCGCTGGAGCCCATGATGGCGCCGTCCATCGCGGGCAAGAAGTTGTGCATCGTCTCGATCCTGCGGGCGGGGGACGGGCTGGCCTCGGGGATGCTGGACCTCGTGCCCTCCGCCCGCGTCGGGCATGTCGGGCTGTACCGGGATCCCGTCACGCATCGCCCGGTGGAATACTACCTGAAGCTGCCCGAGGACGTGGCGGAGCGGCTGGTCATCGTGGTGGACCCGATGCTGGCCACCGGACATTCGGCGGCGGCCGCGCTGGGCCGCCTGCGGGCCGCGGGCTGCGCCAATCTGCGCTTCGCTTGCCTCCTGGCAGCCCCCGAGGGGCTGGCGGTGCTGGCGCAGGCACATCCGGATGTGCCGGTCTTCACCTGCGCGGTGGACCGGGTGCTGGACGACCATGCCTATATCCGCCCCGGCCTGGGCGATGCCGGAGACCGGCTGTTCGGGACGAAGTAGGGGGGCTGCGCCCCGCGCACCCCCAGTCCGGTTTCGAGAATCCGATTTGTTCGATGAATGTCTTCCGGCGGATCACCTTCCCGCCCCCGAGGGACGCTGATTCATGACCTTTCCTGACCGTCTCGCCCGCCTGCTGCCCGGCCTCCTGCTTTGCGTCGGCGTCACCCTGGCGGCGATGGGGCTGGCGCGGCTGGAGGAAGCGCTGTTCGGCCGGGCCTGGCTGGAGGCGCTGGTGCTTGCCATCCTGCTGGGCACCGTCATCCGCACGGCCTGGCGGCCCGGCCCGCGCTGGAAGCCGGGGATCGACTTCTCCGCCAAGATGCTGCTGGAGGTGGCGGTGGTGTTGCTCGGCGCCTCGCTCAGCGCGGCAACGGTGCTGGCGGTCGGGCCGGGGCTGCTGGTCGGCATCGCGGTGGTGGTCGCGGTGGCGATCAGCGCCAGTTACGGGCTGTGCCGCCTTTTTGGATTGCCGCGGCGCATGGCGGTGCTGGTGGCCTGCGGCAATTCCATCTGCGGCAATTCGGCCATCGCGGCGGTGGCGCCGGTGGTGGGGGCGGATGGGGAGGATGTCGCATCCTCCATCGCCTTCACTGCCGTGCTGGGCGTGGCGGTGGTGCTCAGCCTGCCACTGCTGGTGCCGGCGCTGGGGCTCAGCCTGGAGCAATACGGGGTGCTGGCGGGGCTGACGGTCTATGCGGTGCCGCAGGTGCTGGCCGCAACCGCGCCGGTCGGGGCGTTGAGCGTGCAGATCGGCACGCTGGTGAAGCTGGTGCGCGTGCTGATGCTGGGGCCGGTGGTGCTGGTACTCTCGCTGCTGGCGCCGCGGCTGCGCGAGGAGCCGGCCGCGCCCGGCGGTGTCACCGCGGGGGATCGCCCGGCGCCGGGCAGGCCGCCGCTGCATCGGCTGGTGCCCTGGTTCATCATCGGCTTCCTCGGGCTGGCGGGGCTGCGATCGGTCGGGCTGGTGCCGAATGTGCTGCTGGGGCCGGCCGCGATGACGGCGACGGCGCTGACCATTCTCTCCATGGCGGCGCTCGGGCTGGGGGTGGATGTGCGGACCGTCGCTCGCTCGGGCGGACGGGTGGTCGGGGCGGGGGTCGCCTCCTTGCTCGTGCTGGGGGCGATCAGCTTCGGGCTGATCCGGCTGCTCGGCGTGGCGTGAGCGCGGGCACCGCGGATGATGGCAAGCGACCTCGTGATCGACCGCGCAACACGCCCTGCCATAATAATATAAACTGCACCATGCGGCTGGACGGCGAGGCGGAGACACGGGACGGCAAGGTTCTGGATGCGGTTGTGCTGGCGACTGAGTAAGCGCCGGGCCGGGCTCTGTCCCGGCCCGCTTCGTCAATCCCCAAAAGACCAGGAGTAAGACCATGGAAGTGACACGACGCCTCGTTCTGGGCACTTCCGGCGCGCTCGCCCTGCCAGGCTTCCTGCGTGCCCAGGGGACCGGCGGCCCGATCCGTATCGGTGAGATCAACAGCTACACCGCGCAGCCGGCCTTCACGATCCCCTACCGCAACGCGATGCAGCTGGCGGTGGAGCAGATCAACGGCAAGGGCGGCGTTCTGGGGCGGCCGCTGGAGCTCATCACGCGCGACGATGCCGGCCGCCCGCAGGATGCGGTGCGCCTGGCCGGCGAGCTGGTGAACGACCAGAAGGTGGACGTGCTGGCGGGCGCCTATCTTTCCAATGTAGGCCTCGCCCTTGGCGAGTACGCGGCGCAGAACAAGCGCCTTTACATCGGCGGCGAACCGCTGACGGATGCGATGGTATGGGAGAAGGGCAACCGGTACACATTCCGCCTGCGCCCCAGCACCTACATGCAGGCCGCGATCCTGGCGGAGGAGGCGGCGAAGCTGCCGGCGAAGCGCTGGGTCACCGTCGCCCCCAATTATGAGTTCGGCCAGTCCGGCGTGAAGTGGTTCAAGCAGTTGCTGACCGCCAGGCGGCCGGATGTGCAGTTCGTGGGCGAGCAGTGGCCGGCGCTGGGCCGCGTCGATGCCGGCGCCACTGTGCAGGCGCTGGAGCAGATGAAGCCCGATGGCATTTTCAACGTGCTTTTCAGTACGGACCTCACCAATTTCGTGCGCCAGGGCAACACGCGCGGGCTGTTCGAGAAGCGCAGCGTCGCGTCGCTGCTGACGGGCGAGCCGGAATACCTCGATCCGCTGGGCGATGAGGCGCCGGAGGGTTGGATCGTTACCGGCTATCCCGGAGAGGCGATCGATACCCCGGCGCACAAGGCCTATGCCGCCGCCTATCGCGCGAAGTTCAATGCGAAGCCGATGTGCGGCTCGCTCGTGGGCTACTCGCTGATCAACTCCATCGCTGCCGGCCTTGCCAAGACCAGCTCCACCGAGGTGGAGAAGATGGTGGAAGGCTTCCGCGGCGTGCGTTTCGATACGCCGGTGGGTGCCGCGGAATACCGCGCCATCGACCACCAGGGCACGCTCGGCGTCTTTGTCGGGAAAACAGCCCTCCGGCGCAACGAGGGCGTGATGGTGGACTGGCGCTACATCGACGGGAAGGACCTGCTGCCGGCCGACGAAATCGTGCGGGGCCTGCGCCCTGCCAACGCCACCTGACCGGCATTCCGGCAGGCCTATGGACAGCATCCTTCCCCAGTTGCTGACGGGCCTCGCCGGGGCCTCGTCGCTTTTCCTGGTCGCCTCGGGGCTGACCATCATCTTCGGCGTCACGCGGATCGTGAACTTCTCGCATGGCAGCCTGATGATGCTCGGCGCCTATATCGGCTGGTCCATCCTGACGCGGCTGCCGCGCGATCCGGAATGGTTCGTGCTCGGGATTCTCGCCACGGTGCTGGCTACCGCGCTGATCGGCGTGGTGCTGGAGGTGGTGGTGCTGCGCCGCGTCTATCGCGCGCCGGAGTTGTTCCAGCTTCTTGCGACCTTCGGTGTGGTGCTGGTGCTGCAGGACGTGACGCTGTGGATCTGGGGCCCGGTGGAGTTGCCGCTGCCGCGGCCGCGCTGGCTGCGCGGCTTCGTCGAGATCATGGGGAACCGCTTCCCCCTCTATGACCTGATCCTGATCTTCGTCGGCCCGGTGGTACTCGGGCTGCTCTGGCTGCTGATGAACCGCACGCGATGGGGCACGCTGGTGCGCGCCGCGACGCTGGACCGCGAGATGGTTGCGGCGTTGGGGGTGGACCAGCGGCTGCTCTTCACCTCCGTCTTCGCGCTCGGCGCGGGGCTGGCCGGGCTGGGGGGCGTGCTGTCGCTGCCGAATTCCTCGGCCAATCTGAACATCGACCTGTCCGTCATCGCGGATGCCTTCGTGGTGGTGGTGGTGGGAGGCCTGGGCAGCCTGACGGGCGCCTTCCTGGCGAGCCTGCTGATCGGTGTCCTCCAGGCCATCGGCATCGTGCTGGTGCCCAAGATCACGCTGGTGCTGGTTTTCCTGGTGATGGCGGTCGTGCTGGTCTTCCGCCCCAACGGTCTGATGGGCCGCCCCCAGGCCGAAGCCCGCGAGGCGACGGTGGCCGCCCCCGTGGTGCGCGCCGCACCGCGCGAGTTGCGGATCCTGGGCGCCGTGGTGCTTCTGCTGGCAATCGTCGCGCCCTTCCTGGTGGGCGACTACTACCTGACCGTGCTGACGGATGCCTGCGTGGCAATTCTCTTTGCCGCCAGCCTTCACTTCATGATGGGGCCGGGCGGGATGGCGAGCTTCGGCCATGCGGCCTGGTTCGGCATTGGCGCCTATGCGGCGGGGCTGCTGATGCAGTGGCTGGACGCCCCCATGCCGCTGGGGCTGCTCGCCGCGCCGATCGCGGCAGGAATCGTGGCGGCGCTGTTCGGCTGGTTCGTGGTGCGGCTTTCCGGTGTGTATCTTTCGATGCTGACCCTCGCCTTCGCGCAGATCGTCTGGGCCATTTCCTTCCAATGGGTGGAGGTGACAGGCGGCGACAATGGCCTGCTGGGCCTCTGGCCGCCCGATTGGGCGCGCAGCCCCAGGATCTTCTACTGGATCGCGCTGGCCCTGGCGGTGGGTGTTGCATTGCTGCTGCGCCGGGCGCTCTACGCCCCCTATGGCTACGCGCTGCGGGCGGCGCGGGATTCGGCCACGCGGGCGCGCTCCATCGGGCTGGACGTGGCTCGGCTGCGGATGGTGGCGCTGGTCATCGCGGGCGCTGCCTGCGGGCTGGCGGGCGCCATCTTCTCCTATGGCAAGGGCGGCATCTTCCCGACCTACATCTCCATCCCGCATTCGGTGGAGGCGCTACTGATGGTGCTGCTGGGCGGGTTGCAGACCGTCGCGGGGCCGATCGTCGGGGCGCTGCTCTATACCGGGCTCGCCGACATCCTCGTGCGCTCCACCGATCTGTGGCGGCTGGTGCTGGGCACGGTGATCGTGCTGCTGGTCGTCGCCTTCCCCGAAGGCATCGCGGGCGCCGCGCGGCGCATCTGGCTGCGGGGGCGCGAGGCTTGAGCGTCCTCGTCGTTCAGGGGCTGAGCAAGTCCTTTGGGGGCGTAAAGGCTGTGGAGGATGTGTCCTTCGCTGTGGCGCCGGGGGAGATGCTGGCGCTGATCGGGCCGAACGGGGCGGGCAAGTCCACCTGCTTCAACATGTTGGGCGGGCAGTCGGCGCCGGATGCGGGCACGGTGGTGCTGGATGGCAAGCCGATCACCGGACTAGGCCCGCGTGCCATTGCGCGGCGTGGGGTGGGGCGCACCTTTCAGATCACCGCTACTTTCGGTTCCATGACGGTGCGGGAGAATGTGCAGATGGCGCTGCTCTTCCACCGCCGGGAAATCTGGCAGTTCTGGAAGCCGGTGGCGGGGCGCCATGCCGATGATGCCGATGCGCTGCTGGCGCAGGTGGGGCTGGAGGCGCAGGCGGATCGCGCGACGGGCGTGCTGGCCTATGGTGACCTGAAGCGGCTGGAACTGGCGATCGCACTGGGCAATGACCCACGCCTGTTGCTGATGGACGAACCCACCGCCGGGATGGCCCCGGTCGAGCGTGTGGGGCTGATGCAGCTGACGCGCAAGCTGGCGAAGGAGCGCGGCGTGGCCGTGCTGTTCACCGAGCACGACATGGATGTGGTGTTCGACGCATCGGACCGCATCCTCGTGCTGAACCGGGGGAAGCTGATCGCGGAAGGTGACGGTGCCTCCATCCGTGCCAATCCGGCGGTGCGCGAGATCTATCTCGGGGCAGGCACGACGAGCGGGGGGCATTGAAATGCTGTCGGTCGAAGGACTGAACACGCATTACGGCCGCGCGCACATCCTGCAGGGCATCGCACTGCAGATTGGCAGGGGCGAGGTGATGGTGCTGCTGGGCCGCAACGGCGCCGGCAAGAGCACCACGATGAAGTCCATCATCGGCCTGGTCCGGCCGACGAGCGGAAGAATCGTCTTCGATGGGCAGGAGATCGCCGGCAAAGAGCCGCATCGTATCGCGCGGCGCGGCCTGGGCTATGTGCCGGAAGATCGCCGCGTATTCGCCGATCTGACCGTCATGGAGAATCTCGAAGTCGGGAAGCAGCCGGCGCGCGGCTCCATGCGGCCCTGGACACCCGAGCGGCTGTTCGAGCTGTTTCCCAATCTTGGCCGCATGCGGGATCGCCCGGGAGGGCGGATGAGCGGGGGTGAGCAGCAGATGCTGACCATCGCGCGCACGCTGATGGGCAATCCGCGCCTGGTCTTGCTGGACGAACCGAGCGAGGGCCTTGCCCCCGTGATCGTGGAGCAGATGGCCAAGGCGATCCTGGCCCTGAAGGGAGAGGGGCTGACCGTCCTCCTGGCCGAGCAAAATCTGCACTTCGCCGGCGGCGTGGCGGATCGCGCGACGGTGATGGAGAAGGGCCGCGCGGTCTGGTCCGGCACCATGGCCGAGCTGCGCGCGGATGAGGCGGCGCGCAGTCAGTATCTGGCCGTGTAATGCCGGCGCCGCGTGCGGGGCGCTACACCATCGCGGCTGACGGATTTTTTCGTCGCAGTCTTCGCCGCGCCGCCCAGCCACTGATCAGGCGAGCCATTCATCCACGCAGCGCCGCAGGAAGGCGGTGTCCTCGGCATTGTCGACCGGATTGCCGGCGCGGTGGCCCCAGATGCTGGGGATGGAGCGCAACTCGGCATGGCGGAGATGCGGTAGCTCCTCCTCATTATCGGCTACGCGGAAATAGATGTCCGTCGCGCCCGGGATCAGCAGCACGCGGGCGGTGATGGCGTGCAGGGCGGCGCGCAGATCGCCGTGGAAGATTGGGTTGTCGCTGATGTCGCCCGCATTCCAGCAGCGCATCTGGGCCAGCAGGTTCGCGGCCTTCTTCTGGAGATAGCGCCCGTCCCACACCGCCAGATAGGCCTCGAGGCTCGGGGTCGCGGGGGTGATATGGAGGCCGGCGCGGTAGAAATCCTGGCTCATCGCATAGCCGGCATAGTTGCGGCCGAAGGCGCGCAGCGCGGCCAGGGGCTGGGTGGAGAAATTGCCCTTTCCGTCATACTCCGGCGCCGATTCCAGGATCGCCATCTGGGCGCGGGTGAAGACCTGGTTGTGCACGGCGGTGCGGGCGCTGCCGCAATTGATGAACACAGCTTCCACCGCATCGGGGAAGAGCGCGGCCCAGTGATAGGCCTGCTGCGCGCCCATGGACCAGCCATAGACGGCGCGCAGCCGGTCGATGCCC
>DATCMG010000922.1:0-3044 GCA_036563555.1 Roseomonas sp.
GGGCATGGCCACGGCGGGCACCCCGGCATGGTAGAGGCGCAGCCCGAACTCCACATCGTCGCCCCGGATGAAGCAGGGCAGCGGCATTCCCAACCGCTCGATCAGGGAGAGCGGAAGGCCGAGGCACCACCACCCGTTGTAGTGGATCGCGCGCGTGCCGAGCAGTTCGGTCAGCTTCTTCGGATCGCTGATTTCCAGGCCGTGATGCTGGGGATGGAAGGACCAGTTCGCCTGATGGATGACGGCGCCGGCCTCATAGATCTTCATCGGCTGGACCATGTCGAGCATATGGCCGCCGAGCGGGGTCTCGCCGGTGGCGAGCGCGAAGAAAGACGCCATGCGCAGCAGGCTGTCCGGCTCGATGCGGATGTCGTCGTCCAGCAGCACGGCATGGGTCGCCGCGGGATCGTCGATCGCGGCCAGGATGCCGCGGCCGAAGCCGCCGGCGCCGCCGAAATTCGCCTGCTCGATGATGCGGATCTTGCCGGGATGGCGCGCCATGATCGGCGCGATCGCCGGATGGGCGGCGAGGCCGGGGCGGCCCTGGTTCACGACATGGATGCGCGCGAGCCGCGACAGCACCGCCTCCTCCGCCGTGATCGCGGTCAGCACGGCGGCGATATCGGTCTCGCGGTTGAAGGTGCAGAGGACGGCGGCCAGCCCGACAGGGCGCTGGGATGGAGCCTCCGTCACCCAGGCCCCGCCCCGGAACTCCACCGGGGCAAGTGCCGTGATCTCGAAGACGAGCATCCCGTGCTGGCGGAAGTTGATGGCCTCGCCGGGGATCGGCACGCGGAAGGGCCCATCGCCGGAGAGCCGCTGCTCGACCACGAGTTGCTCGCCCATGGTGGTGCGGCGGGTCACGCGGAGCGTGCAGGTGCCGCGCAGGTCCAGCCGCAGGAAGATCGGGCCGAGATCCGTGTAGGGGCGCCAGTTCTGCTCGTAGAAGGCATTGAAATAGGTATCGAAGCCGAGCCTGGCGCCGGCGGGCACATGCAGCGTCCGGCCGGGCGGCGGCATGTCCTCCGCCGGCCCGGAAGACCGCTCCAGGATCCAGTAGAGCGGCCGCAGATGGACCGGGCGATCCACCAGAACGCGCTGCAGCGTGAGTTCCTGCGCGGACCGGGCATGTGGAGCGTCACGTTTGGGCGAATAGTCCCATGCGGTGCCAATTCGATCCTTATCCGGAACGAAAAGGGCGCGCTGAGCGGTCGGAAGATGATCGTTCGGCAAGGGGCGTCCTCGGTCGGTTCGGACGCCGAGGATCACGGCGGCCTCATCGAGGCTTAGAAGCGGCCCTGGCCCGCTGCCTTAACTTTCGTTGCTCGTGGCGGAACCCTCTCCCGCCGAAAGGCGGCCAGATCGGCACATCTTCGTGATACCCGGCCCTCGGCCGGGTGCATCAACCGCCACGCAGGCGGTGAAGCTCCGCGATCAGCGCCGCGGTGGACGGATCATGCGCGCCCGCTTTCGCCCCCGGCGCCAGTTCCGGCAGCAGGGCGCCCGCAAGCTGCTTTCCCAGTTCGACACCCCACTGGTCGAAGGCATTCACACCCCACAGGGCGCCGAGGCAGAAGACCTTGTGCTCATAGAGGGCCACGAGCTGGCCGAGCGTGTCCGGGTCCAGCCGGGGCAGCACCAGCGTGGTGCTTGGCCGATCACCGGGGAACAGGCGATGGGGCAGGAGGGCTTCGATGGCCTCCGGCGCCATGCCTTTGCCCTCCATTTCCTCCCGCACCTCGGTGGCGTCGCGGCCGCGCAGCAACGCCTCGGCCTGGGCAAGGCCATTGGCCAGGAGCTGGCGGTGGTTCTCCTCGAAGCCGTGGTCGGGCCTGGCAATCAACACGATATCGGCCGGAACCGGCGTGGTGCCCTGGTGGAGCATCTGCATGAAGGAGTGCTGCGCGTTGGTTCCCGGCTCGCCGAACACAACCGGGCCGGTGGGGCGGTTCACGGGCATGCCGCCCAGCGTCACGCGCTTGCCCAGGCTTTCCATCTCCACCTGCTGGAGATGGGCGGGGAAGCGGGCCAGGCGCTCGTCATAGGGCAGCACGGCGCGGGAGGGATAACCCAGGCCATCGACATGCCAGGCCTCCGTCAGCGCCATCAGGAGGGGCAGGTTCTCCGCCTCGGGCGCGGAGAGGAAATGTTCGTCCATCCGGCGCGCGCCGGCCAGCAGCGAAGCGAAGACCTCCCAGCCGCAGGCGAGGGCGATGGAAAGGCCGATGGCGGACCACAGGGAGAAGCGCCCCCCCACCCAGTCCCGGAAGCCGAAGACCTGGTCCTCGGGCACGCCGAACTCGCGCGTGGCCTTCAGATTCGTGGACAGGGCGACGAGATGGGCGCCGGCCCCATCCCCCAGCGCGCCGCGCAACCAGCCCCGCACGAGATGGGCGTTCGCCATGGTCTCGGCTGTCGTGAAGGTCTTGCTGGCGACGAGGACGAGGGTGCGCGCCGGGTCCAGCCCGTGGCGCATCGCTTCCCAGGCATGGCCATCCACATTGGAAAGGTAATGCGCCCGCATCGGCATGCCCTGCCGCCACAGGGCGCGCGCCGCCATCTGCGGGCCGAGATCGGAGCCGCCGATGCCGATATTCAACACATCGGTGAAGCGTCCCCCGGCATGGATGCGCGCGCAGAAGGCGCGCATGGCGTCCAGCGTGTCGTGAACCGCGGCGGAGGCATCCTCGTCCCCGATGCGGAAGGCGCCGCGCGGGCCGCGGAGTGCCATGTGCAGCACGGCGCGACCCTCGGTGGCGTTGATGGCCTCGCCCCGCGCCATGGCGTCCCGCGCCGCCATCACGCGTCGCGCGCGGGCAAGGTCCAGCAGGGCCTCCAGCACCGCGTCGGACACCGAGGTCTTGGACAGATCGGCCAGGATGTCGCCGGCGCGGTGGGTGAAGCGGGCGGTGCGGGACGGGTCATCCATCAGCGGTCGGATGGCGGGGGCGCCCGGGGCACGCGCCATCCGCATCACCCGGTCCCAGGCCGCCTCCGATAGATCCGCCATGCCATTCCCCCTGAGAATCGCAGCCGAGGTTAGG
>DATCMG010000925.1:0-1656 GCA_036563555.1 Roseomonas sp.
ACCTGGAACGCGGGCTGCTGATCTCGCTCGGCTGTTCGCCGATCGTGGCGTTGCGACAGTCGTCGTTGTGGATTCGCTGGGGACGCTGCAGGGCATCGTGACGGAATCGGACCTCATCCGCCGTCTGGCGGACGAAGACGAGCAGCCCCGCAAAGGCTGGCTTGCATCCCTTCTGGAAGCCCCGAACGCGCGGGCCGAACGCTACGCCCGTAGCCACGCGGCTACTGCCGGCGAGTTGATGACCAGGGATTTGGTGACCGTCGGCCCAAGCGAGAGCGCGGCCCATGTCGCTCGCCTGATGGAGGAGCACAAGATCCGCCGCGTGCTGGTGACGGAGCGGGGGCGCCTCCTCGGGCTGGTCAGCCGTGCCGACCTGGTGCGCGCCTTGGTGGCGCCGATCGGGGAAGCATCCGGGCAGCACTCGGATGAAGAAATCCGCCGCGCGGTGCTGGAAGAGATGAAGCGGGAGACCTGGGCCAGCAAGCTCGGCACGGAGGTCCTGGTCCGGGATGGTGTCGTGGAGTTCTCCGGCGTCTATCACTCCGAGGCGACAAGCCGTGCTCTGCGCGTCCTGGCGGAGAACGTGCCCGGCGTGACGGAGGTGGTGGACAACATGGTCCCGCCGCCAGTCGTATTCGCCGGATGACCCAGCGATCAGGCCAGACAGATTGAGGCAGCACCATCAAACGCAGGAGCGGAGTGGGTGTCCGCGTGGACCGGATTGCTGACCGGCAGTCCGGGCCGCCGCCCCTCTTCCAGGACGCAGGAGCAGTTGAATGAACGGGATGAGATCACGCCGGCGGCCGGGAGCAACACCCTTGAGGAAAGATATCAGCCAGATCATATCCTGCAGCTCGCCGCCCTGCTTCCTGCGCGAGCTGGATCCAGCCTATCTTGGCTACCTGCCGTCGGGCGAGGTTCTCGACCTTCTCGCGGATCTCCTCGCAGTCGACCTGGCTGGCACCCGGGTGGAGAAGGCGTGGGTCCATGCCATGCTACTCCGGCACACGGCCCGGATTGGTGGCTCCAAGCGGCCGGACGGTGCCCGACCGCCAAGCACATTGACCGCCCTTGAGCACGAGCAGCTGGGAGCCAGGCTGGAGGACGCGCTGCCGCGCCTTGACGACGAGGCCCTGCGACAGGACCTGAAGCAGGTCCTGTCCATGCTGAAGCGCGACAAGCAAGGTGGCGAGCTACGCCGCTACGCCTAGGCCATGGAAAGCGCTGGAAAAAGCGCCCCCAGGAGATCCGGATGGGCGACCCATTCCAAGGTCGCCGCACCGGAATCATCATCGGCCCGGTCAGGCGACGGACGGACTATCACTTGCTGACCCTATATTGGCCCACTCGGAGGCTGGTCAGGTAGCGCCCGGCGTGCACACTGGCCGGCGGGATGGAAGTCGCTCCAGAGTCGTGTGCGCGATCGAACCGGTCGCGCAGTCTTTTCAGTTCGAGGGAGTTCAGGCGCCTCTGGGTCCTGGGTGGCATCACCAATGCGATGCGCTGGGTAGAGATGCTGGCCGCGGCACTGTTCACCTTCGAGGTCACCGGCTCCGGCATCGCGGTTGCCTTCGTCTCGGCGGCGCGGAGCCTGCCACTTCTGTGCTTCGGCGCCATCGCGGGCGTGGTGTGCGAGGCAATCAACCGCAAACACAT
>DATCMG010000926.1:0-2563 GCA_036563555.1 Roseomonas sp.
ATCCTGGAAGCCTATTTCCCCGTCTCCGAGGCCGGCGTCGTCGCCTATTTCACCGCCGTCGCGGAAGCGACCGACCGCCCGGTGGTGCTCTACACCAACCCGCAATTCCAGCGCTCCGACCTGTCCCTACCGGCGCTCGAAACCCTCTCCCGCCACCCGCGCATCGGTTATGTGAAGGACGCCTCCACCAATACCGGCCGCCTTCTCTCCATCATGGATCGCACGGAGGGGCGGATGCGCGTCTTCGCCGCCTCCGCCCATATCCCAGCCGCGGTGATGCTGATCGGCGGCGTGGGCTGGATGGCCGGACCGGCCTGCGTCATCCCGCGCCAGAGCGTCCGCCTTTACGAGCTGTGCCGCGCCGGCAACTGGACCGCCGCGATGGAACTCCAGCGCGTGATGTGGCGCATCAACGAACTCTTCGCCCGCCACGCCCTCGCCGCCTGCATCAAGGGCGCGCTGGAGATCCAGGGCTTCCCCGTCGGCGCCCCCCTTCCCCCACAGCCCGCCCTCTCCCCGGAGGGACGGCGAGAGGTGGAAACCGCGCTTGCGGCCCTGGATATCCACGTCAACAATTCGTAGATATCCTCTATGCAACCGAATCTCCGCCTGCTGCGCCAGGATCGCGCCCTGACCGCCGTCTCCGTCCTGCTGGACGTTGCCTTCCACGCCGGGCGCGGACCCGACGGCCCTGTGGCCGGCGGCGCCGAGGTGGCCGAGCGCCTGGGCGCGGCACGGCGCGGCATCGAGCCGGTTTTCCAGGCCCTCTCCCGTGCCGGGCTGCTGGAGGGGGTACGCGGCCCACGCGGCGGCTATCGCCTGGGACGTCGCCCCCGTGACATCCGCCTCTCCGAGGTCGTTGCCTCCGTCGCGGAGGGAACGGAGGGTGGCAGCGATCTCTCCGGGGCGCTCCAGACCGCCGTTGTTGCGCCGCTCTGGACCGAACTGGACGGCGCCCTGCGCGAGCGGCTGGAAGGGCTTACCCTGGAGGACCTTCTGCGGCGGGCACAGGCGGCGGGGCTGCAGCGGCCGGCATCGGAGCCGCTGAACTTCGTGATCTGACCGCCATAGCGCAGGAGCGCGGCTAAGGCGCCTCGGCCACATCCGCCACGGCAAGGGTGGTCCGGACGTCCCGCTGCACGTCCAGCCCCTCCACCACCTCTGCCCGGACCTCCATCTGCGTGGGCGCCGCGTCACCATGGATCTCGGCGAAGGCGGCCTCCGCCGCGTCGCGCCCCTGGCCGATGCGGACCAGCGCATCCAGCGGTGCCTGGCGCGTCGCGTCGAAGAGCCACCATTTTCCGCCCAGGAAAGCCGCGAACACCGCGTGGAAGTCGGGCGGCACCAGCCCTGGCGCATGGGCCGAGATGAAGCGGGCCGGAATGCCGAGCGCGCGGCACAGCGCCACCGAAAGATGCGCGAAGTCGCGGCACACCCCGGCGCCCGACAGCAGCGTCTCCGTCGCGGTCGTGGTCGGGCCCGAGGCGCCGCGCAGATAGGTGATCCGCTCGTTCACCCAGTTGCAGATCGCGGTGACGCGGGCATGCCCGGCAGGCGTGTCGCAGAACTCGCGCAAGGCCAGGCGCTGCAGCCGGTCGGATTCGCAGAAGCGCGAGGGCCAGAGATGCGGCAATGCCTCCGGCGGCAGCTCGGCGGGGGAAAGCTCGGCGACTTCGGCGGGATCGACGACATGGGAGGTCAGTTCCACCTCCGCCTCGTGGTGGATCAGCAACTCCGTGCCAGGTTGGGCATGGACGCGGAGATAGCGGTTGCCGGTCTCGGGCACCGTCCAGCTCTCGGTCCGCGTGCCCTCGGGCGTGATCGTCAGTGTCTCACTCAGAATCCGCTGTCGCGGCGTCTCGGCGGGCTGGATATTCAGGACAAATGTGGCGGGGCCGTTGACCTGATAGCCGAGGTCGCAGCCGAGGCGGATTTTCATGGAAGCCTGGGGCGTTGGATGATTGCGTCGCCGCCACAACGGTGCCGGCCGCCCTGCGATGCGCGCATCCCGACAAATTCTGCAGGACGCAGCCCTACCAGCCATCCCCGGGGCTAGAGACCCCGCAGCATCCCGCGCGCTGCCGCGCGGCCGGTCGCGAGGCAGGCGGTCAGAAGATGACCGCCTGTTGGCGCCTCCCAGTCCAGCATCTCGCCCGCCGCGAAGACGCCGGGGATCCGGCGGAGGGCGTAATCGCCATCCAACTCCTCCCAGCGCAGCCCGCCCGCGGAGGAGATGGCCCGATCCAGTCCCGCGACCCCCGTGACGCGGAGCGCGAGCGCCTTGATGGCGGCTTCGGGCGGCGTCGAGCCCTCCCCGCTACCCTCCCGGAGCAGCGCAATGGCGGCGGGCGGCATGGCAAGCTGGCGGCGAAGGTGGTTGGACAGGGATTGGGCGCGGCGGGGTGCCGCCATGCGGCGCGCGACCTCCCCGGCCGTCATGTCGGGGCGCAGGTCGAGGGTAACGGTCGCCTCTCCCTGCGCCGAGACAGCATCGCGGATCGCGGCGGACAGGGCATAGACGGCACCGCCCTCCAGCCCGCGCGCGGTGATCAAGGCCTCCCCG
>DATCMG010000929.1:0-1874 GCA_036563555.1 Roseomonas sp.
GCGTTGTCGAAGACCCGTTCGACAGCCTTGATCACGGTTGCGAGCTGCGGGTCCGTTCTGTCCGCCTCGAGCAGCCTCGTCTCGAGCTTGGTGGCGAGGGCGCGGGCACGGCCGAGGCGTGCAGCGAGTGCGACGTTGGTATCAGGAGTCATGCGCATAGGTGTCCGGATGAGAGGTGGTGCGGATGAGGATTGGGCATGGCGCAAGGCCCGGCGGCCCCAGGCCGGCGGAACGCTCGTCTTTCTCCCCACTAAGGTGGTGAGGGGGGCATGTGATTAGCGCGGTGTGTTTCAAGGAGGACACCGCCCCTGCGCCGCGGCGGCCTCGGCCGTCCGGCGCGCGTAGGCCTCGGCCGCGGCGGAGGGCATGCCGGCGGCGCGCTCCCCGGCCAGCAGCACGGGGATGACCTCCGCGACCGACAGGCCGCGGCTGATCAGGCGCCGCGCGATGGCGTAATCAGCCCGGCTCCGGTCGAGCGACACGCCGGGCGGCAGCGACGCCAGAACACGCTCCAGACCGGCCGCATGCTCCGCGGCGGGCGGGCGCCGCAGTGAGGCCGGCGGCGTGTCCTGAGCGGGCGCCGCGGAGCAAGCGGGCGCCTTCGCCAACATCGCCCTGGCCTCCTGCAGCAGGGCCGCCCCGCCAGGGTCAAGGATGGGTCCATCGGCGTGGAGGAGGAGCGCATAAGGGAAGAGGCCAGTCGCGGGAAACTGGTGCTTTGCTTTCCGGTTCGTGAACGACACGATTCGGCCGGGCTGGGAAGCGCGAGCTGCGCACAGGTCGCCGCCGTAGCGCCTGGCGAGGATCTTGGCGGCGACATCGGCCAGCGCGGGCTCGCTGGGCGTATCCGAGAGGGTCAGCCAGGCCTGGATGCTGCCCGGCGAAGAGGAGACCACCGCGGCGGGGCGGTGTTGCCGGCACAGTGCCGTCAGCGCGTCGGGATGGAGGTCGTCCACCAGTACGTAACGAGGGTCCACGGGCCGGCCGACGACGTGGTGGCCGTTGGCGTTGAGGCGCCGGAGCCAGGGGATGGCGCGCTCGAACTCGTCGATGTTCCAGCAGCGGCGATGGGTGACGGCGCCAGCCGTGGGTTCGGCGGGAATGGCGGTGATGGCATAGCGGGCGGCCGGAAGGGCGAGGGCCCAGCGCAGGACGGACTCGCGCGGGCGGTCGGCGCCGCAGCCTGAAGAGCCGAGGGTGAAAGGCATGGAGAGGGATCCTGGGAGAGGAGGGGAAGGCGGCCGGGAGTGGCCGGCCGCCGGGATGGGTCAGGCCGCGTCGCGGGTAGGGGATCGGGCGGCCCGGAGCGCGCCGACCCAACCGCCCGGGGGCGGCTCCAGCACGACCGGCTCGCGCGAGCTTGGCGGCATCATGTCGCGGAGAACTGCTAGACAGCGCTCACGTGACGGGCAGGAGCCGTCGGGGAGCGGTGCGAAGGCGAGGATCACCTCACGCGGCGTGCTGGTGATGACGAGGGCGCTGAGCGCCTCGTCCGCGGCCCGGGACCATGACCCACCTGGGGCGGCGAAGGTGGCGGTGGCGATCGCATGGCCCTTCAGGGCTGCCAGACAAACCGCCTGCATCGGGCCGTCCAGCAGCACGAGCCGCGGGCGGCAGGGGCCGGGGGTGCGGAAGAGCGACCGCGTGCCGCCACGCGTGAAGGCGAAGCCGCCGGCCGGGCCGGCCTTGACGAGTTCGGACCCTGTTTCGCGACCCTCGCCATCGCGGTGGCGGCACCAGATGCCACCAGGGCAGGGGGCGACGGCATCGCCGAAGGGCACCAAGTCGGTGCGCCATAGTGGGATGTGCTCGAAACCGGGCAGCAGGGTGGAGCTGGACGGGAAGAAGGGACGGGCGCGGTTAGGGCGACGGGG
>DATCMG010000930.1:0-4963 GCA_036563555.1 Roseomonas sp.
GTCCTGCGGCGTCATCGGCACGGCGGCCAGTTGGCCACGCGGGCCGCCGGGGCAGCCCGGCGCGCCCGTGGCACAGCGCATCCCGTCCACCGTCTCCTGCTCGGCGCCCTTCCAGATCGCCTCCTCCAACCCCTCCAGCCCGCGCCGGATGGCGTCGCGTGCATCCTCCGGCAGGGCGTTCCAGGCCTGGCGATTGGCACCGAACATCGAGACGCCCCAGCTCAGCGCCATGTCCTGGATATGGGTCGCGACCTCCTGCAGCCCGATGGCGTTGCCGGACAGCGCGCCGGTCACGGCGCATTCCACCGATCCCTCGCGCATGGCCGCGACGATGCCGGCAAAGGGGATGGTGACGGGCGTGGCGCCCAGCGCCTCGAACACTTCCATCTGGCCGAGCGAGGAGGTGCGGATGCGCCGCCCCGCCAGATCGGCCAACCCCGTGAAGGGCCGCCGGCACCAGGTGACCTGCGCGGGATAGGTGTAGATCGACAGCAACTCGATGCCGTACCGATCCGCCAGCATCCGCTGCAAATGCGGGCGGTAAAGCTGCACCGTGCGCCGCAGGGTCGGAAGGTCCGGATTCTGCAGCGGCAGGTCCAGCGCCTGGAATTCCGGCTCCTCCGCCGCGGCCTGGGCGAGCAGGATGGTCCCGAAGGGCACGGTGCCGCGCTGCATCAGTTGCAACATTTCATCCGGCTTGAAGCCGGAACGATCGGACGGAACGATATCCACCGTCACGCGCCCCTTCGTCACCTCCGTGAGGCGCGACTGCCAGAAGGGCTCCTCGTAGCGCAAATATTGCGACACGCCCGCGAGCCCGCCCACGACCCGGAGGTAAAGGGGCTCCTGCGCCTGCGCGCCCATGCCGAGCAAGGCCAGCAGCGCCGCGCCGAGCAGCCGCAGCGCGGTGCCGCGCCACCGGGGCGCATGATGAAGACGAACGGACATCGGTATCCCTTCGAATCCACCTGTGCCACGACGACGAAACATACCCTCGCTCGCCGGTAGGCCGCCAGGGCCTATTCCCCGCACTCCGCCAGGTGGCGCGCCATGTAGACGCGGCGCAAGCCCTCCTCCTCGCGCCGGTGCGTCTCGGTGAAGCCGGCCCTGGCATAGATCGCGCGGTTCCGCTCCATCCGCTCGTTCGTCAGCAGCCGCAACTCGCGCAGGCCCCGCCGCCTCGCCTCCTCCTCGCAGAAGGCGAGCAGCATGCGGCCGATTCCGCCGCCATGCAGCGCCGGCTCCACCGCCAGATCGTCGATCCAGAGGTGATCGCCGCGATCCTCGATCACGGCCAGCGCAATGATCGCGCCGTCCCGCTCCAGCACATGCGCCTGGCCATGGGCGATGCGGAAGGCGAAGTCGTCATCCATCGGCGCTGGCCGGCGGCCGAGCAGCGGGATGTAATGCGCGTAGGCCCGCTCCACGAGCGCCTTGATGGCTCCCGCCTCCTCCGGCCGCGCGAGGCGAAGCGCGCTCATCCCGCCGCCACCAGCACAATGCCCCCCGCCGCCGACATCGCCAGTATGGCCCAGCGGAGCCGCGGCCCGTGCAGCCAGCGCCGGCCCGGACCCGACAGTGCCGCCCCGAGCGCAACACCGGGCAGCAGCAGGGCGGCGAATTCCATCTCCGTCCAGCCCAGCCGCCCAGCCGGCACCGCCATCAGCAGAAGCATCGACTGCGCCAGCAACCAGAACAGCCCGAGCAGGCCCCGCACCGCATGTGCCGGCAGATGCGATACCACCAGCCCCATCAACGGCCCGTGCACCCCCGCGAAGCCGCCCATCACGCCGGAGGCGAGTCCGGCGCCGGTGAGCATCGGGCGGGTGGGGCGCAGCCCCGGCACCGCCATGGCCAGGGCGACCGCCAGCAGGATCACCAAGCCATAGCCGCGCCGGGAGGCCAGGGCGGGCCAGGCCGCAGCCAGCCCCATGCCCATCGCCGTGCCGATGGCCACGCCCAGCAGGGCGGGGGCGAGCATGCCGCGCGGCACCGCGCCCGAATTGGCGCGCCACTGGCCGAACAGCAGGGGCAGCGCCGCCAGCACGAAGGGCACCGGCATCAGCCGTGGATCGATGGCGATCAGCAGCGGCGCCCCCACCAGCGCCAGGCCGATCCCGGCGGCAAGCTGCACCACGCAGGCAAAGGCGACGGCGAGGTTGGCGAGGAGGAGGATCTCCCACTCCACCCGGCGCTAGACCGCCGTGCCACCGATGGTCAGCCCCATCATCTTCAGCGTCGGCTGGCCCACGCCCACCGGCACGCCCTGGCCCTGCTTGCCGCAGGTGCCGATGCCGGCATCCAGCGACATGTCGTTGCCGATCATGGAAACCTGGGTCAGGGCGCTCGGCCCATCTCCGATCAGCGTCGCGCCCTTCACCGGGGCGCCGATCTTCCCGTCCTCGATCATGTAGGCTTCTGATGCGGAGAAGACGAACTTGCCCGAGGTGATGTCCACCTGCCCGCCGCCGAAATTCACGGCGTAGAGACCACGCTTCACGCTGCGCAGGATTTCCTCCGGGGCGTGATCGCCGCCCAGCATCACCGTGTTGGTCATGCGCGGCATCGGCGCATGCGCGTGGCTCTGGCGGCGCCCGTTGCCGGTCGGCGCCACCCCCATCAACCGCGCATTCTGCCGGTCCTGGATGAAGCCCGTCAGGATGCCGTCCTCGATCATCACCGTGCGGCCGGAGGGCGTGCCCTCGTCATCCACGGTCAGCGACCCGCGGCGATCCGGGATGGTGCCGTCATCCACCACCGTCACGCCCCTGGACGCCACGCGCTGGCCCATCAGCCCCGCGAAGGCGCTGGTGCCCTTGCGGTTGAAGTCGCCCTCCAGCCCGTGCCCGATCGCCTCATGCAGCAGGATGCCGGGCCAGCCCGGGCCGAGCACCACCTCCATCTCCCCGGCGGGCGCGGGGATGCTGTCGAGGTTCAGCACGGCCTGGCGCAGCGCCTCGTCCACGGCGGCCTTCCAACTCGCCTCGCCCAGGACGCGGTCATAGGCGAAGCGGCCGCCCATCCCGTAGCTGCCGGTCTCCCGCCGCCCATCCTTCTCCACCACCACGGAGACGTTCAGCCGCACCAGCGGCCGCAAATCGGCCACCTCGCGCCCATCGGCGCGCATGATCCGCACCGCCTGCCATTCGCCGTAGAGCGAGGCCATCACCTGCACCACGCGCGGATCACGCGCGCGGGCGAAGGCGTCGATCTCGGCCAGCAGCGAGGATTTCGCGGCGATGTCCATGGCGTGCAGCGGGTTGGCGGCATCATACAGCCGCGCATTCGTCGCGCGCGGCGGCTCGGCCACGCGGATCGCGCCATCCCCCGGCAGCCCTCGCACGGCGGCGGCGGCGCGCCTCAGGGCAGGGGCCGAGACCTCGCCCGCATGGGCATAGGCCGAGGCCGCCCCGCGCACGGCGCGCAGGCCGAAGCCGCGCTGCGTGTCGAAGGTCGCGGAACGGATCCGGCCATCCTCCAGGCTCAGCATCTCGCTCTCGCGGTATTCAAGGAACAGCTCCCCATCCTCCGCGCCGGAAAGCGCATCGGCGGTGATGCGCCCGGCCTCGGCCGCGTCCAGCTCGCGGAAGAACAGGCGGGCGGTGGCGTCCAGCGGCGTGCCATGCGTGAAAGGCGTCATGCCGTGATCTCCTCTGCCGGCGGCAGGACGAGCCGCGCGGTGGTGCCCTTGCCGGGCGTGCTGTCCAGGGCCAGCGTCACCCCCATCGCCCCCGCCAGGGCGCGGGCCAAATAGAGGCCCAGGCCGGAACCGGGATAGCGGCGGGACAGGCCACCTTCGAGCTGCGTGAAAGCCTCGAAGGCGCGCGGGATGTCCTCGGGTGCCATGCCGATGCCCGTGTCGGTGATGGCAACTGTGGTCCCGCCCTCGCCGGCCATGGCGGTCAGCGTCACATGGCCGCCCTCGGGCGTGAACTTCATGGCGTTGGAGAGCAGCGCGTCCAGCACCTGCCGCAAGCGGTCCTCGTCGGCGCGCACCGGCGGCAGAAGGTCCGGCACGTCCACGGAGAAGGCGATCCGCCCCTCCTTCGCCAGCTTGCGCGCGCGGGCGGCGGCCGCGCGCAGCGCGGGCGCGGGGTTGAACACCGTGCCGCGCAGCGACAGGGTGCCGGCCTCGATCCGCGTCGCCTCCAGCAACCCGTCCACCAGCGCGAGAAGCTGCCGGCCGGCCGCCAGGACCTCCTGCGCGTGGTCATGCACCGCCTCGGGCCGCTTCTCCTCTAGGATCGCCTCGGAGAAGCCGATCACCGCGTGCAGCGGCGTGCGCAGCTCATGCGTCATGGTGGCCAGGAAGCCCGATTTGGCACGGGATGCCGCCTCGGCCGCATCGCGCGCCGCCTCCAGCTCGGCGCGGATGCGCCGCTCCTCCGTCACGTCGCGATAGGTGCGGATGAAGCCGCCATCCGGCGTCGGGTCGGTCCGGACCTCGAGCACCGTGCCGTCGGGCCGGCGGCGGACATAGCGGCCGCCCTGATGCAGCGGGCGGTCGCCGCGCTCACTCACGAAGACCTGGATCTCGCCGTCCGCCAGGCCAAATTCCTTAGCCGCGATCTGCCTGGCGCGCATCTCCAGCAGGTGGGTGCCCGGCTTCATCCCCTCGGCGCTCAGCCCCGTCATGCGGGCGGCCAGCGCATTGGCGGCGATCAGATAGCCCTCGGCGTCGAACAGCGCGACGCCTTCGGGCTGGTTGTCCAGCATGGCCTGCAGCGTCGCGGCGCGGCGCTCGGCCTCTGCCTCGGCCTGGGCGCGGGCGGTCACGTCGGTCATGACCACGACCAGCCCGCCCTCCGGCAGGGGAACGGCGCGGACCGAGACCACGACGCCATTCGGCCGTGTCCGCACCCGGTCAAAGGGGGGCGCATCCCCGAAGTCGGCCTGCAGGCGCGTCAGCGCGGCGGCCACCACCTCCCCGTACTCGCCGGCGGCGATCCGGCGGGCGACGATG
>DATCMG010000931.1:0-2849 GCA_036563555.1 Roseomonas sp.
GCGTTGCGGGACGTCCCGCAATCCGGGTTGTGGTAAATCACGATGTCCATGGGAGGTCTCCGCGCGTCAGCAGCAGGGCGTCAGTTCGGCGATCAGGGGCGCGCACAGCTCCGCCCGCCCGCCGCAGCAATCCTTGAGGAGGAACAGCGTCAGCGACCGCAGCCCGTCAAGATCGGCGCGGTAGATGACCGAGCGGCCCTGGCGCTCCGCCCGTACCAGCCCGGCGCGGGCGAGGATGGCGAGATGGGACGACATGGTGTTCTGCGGCACGTCCAGGCGCTGGGCGATCTCGCCGGCCGGAAGCCCACGGGGTTCCGCCCCCACGAGCAGCCGGAAGCCGTCGAGGCGCGTGCCCTGCGCCAGCGCCCCCAAGGCCGCGATTGCCACCGTGTTATCCATATATCCAGAATTACAGATTAATAACGCCCTGTCCAGCCGTCGCCAGGAAGGTGACCGCGTTGACGCTGGGCTCCCCCCTTCCTACCTTGAAGGGTCTAACAGACGCATGGAGAGCACTCACCGAATGGGCGCCCAGCCCAACCAGCGGCCCGGGATCGTTCCCCCCAAGGCCAGCCAGGCCGGTGCAGTCCTGCCGGGTCTCGACAGCCGCAGCGCGTCCATCCTGCGCCAGGTCGTGGAGCTTTATGTCGAGACAGGGGAGCCCGTCGGCAGCCGCACCCTCTCGCGCCGCCTGCCGCTCTCCCTCTCCCCCGCCACCATCCGCAACGCCATGGCCGATCTGGAGGAGGCGGGGCTGCTCTACGCGCCCCATACCTCTGCCGGCCGGCTGCCGACGGAACGCGGCCTGCGCCTCTTCGTTGATGGATTGCTGGAATTCGGTGACCTGACGGAGGAGGAGCGCGAGGCGATCGCCATCCGCTGCGCCGCCTCCGGCCGCTCCATGCAGGACACGCTGGCCGAGGCCGGGCAGATGCTCTCGGGCCTTGCCGGCGCCGCGGGACTGGTGGTGGCGCCGAGCGCCGAATCGAATCTTCGCCATATCGAATTCGTCGCCCTCGGCCCCGGCCGCGCCCTGGTGGTGCTGGTGGGGGAGCGCGGGCAGGTGGAGAACCGCATTATCGAGGTGCCGCCGGGCCTTCCGGCGGGCGCGCTGGCCCAGGCCGGGAACTACCTCAATGCCCGGTTGAACGGCCGCACGCTGGAGGACACCCGCGACCTCGTCACCGCCGAGATCACGGCGAACCGCACGGCGCTGGATGCGCTGACCAACCAGGTCGTGCAATCCGGCCTCGCCACCTGGGCCGGCGGAGGGGGAGGCTCGCTGATCCTGCGCGGCCAGTCCCGCCTGCTGCAGAATCTCGACCAGGCGGCGCGGGTGGCCGAGATCCAGTCCCTGTTCGACCGGCTGGAGGCGCAGGAGACGATGCTGCGCCTGCTGGAATTGGCCCAGCGCGGCCAGGGCGTGCAGATCTTCATCGGTGCCGAAAGCGGCGTGTTCGACACCGCCGGGCTGTCGATGGTGGTGGCGCCCTTCCGCAACGGGCAGGAGAAAATCGTCGGCGCGATCGGGGTGATCGGGCCGACGCGGATCAACTATGGCCGCGTGATCCCGGTGGTGGACTACACGGCCCAGGTGATCGGGCGGATGCTGGGCTAGGTCGGCGCCGTCCCGCCGCCCGGGCCGGCATCTCAGGCCGCCTGCGTCGGCTCCGGGGTCAGCGAGGCGAGCACGGCGCCGCGCAGCCCATCCAGCTTGCGCTCGTTCTCGACCTTCAGGCCGAACAGGTCCTTCACGTAGAACACGTCCACCGCCCGCACGCCGTAGGTCGTGACATGGGCCGAGGCGATCTGCACGCCCTGGGCGGAGATCGCGGCCGTCACGTCGTGCAGCAGGCCGGGGCGGTCGCGCGCATTCACCTCGATCACCGTGTGGGTGTTGCTCGCATGGTTGTCGATCACCACGCGCGGCGGCACCGTCACGGCGCGCAGCCGCGCGGGCTCCCGCTTCACCTTGCTGATCTCCTCGATGATCCGCATGCGGCCGGACAGCGCCTGTTCGATCATGACGGAAAGCCGCGCGAGGCGGTGGGGGGCGTCCAGCGCGCCGCCGGCGGCGTCCTGCACCCAGAAGGTGTCCAGCGCCATGCCGTTGGTCATGGTGTGAATGCGGGCATCGACGATCGAGGCCCCGGCCACCGCCAGCGCCCCCGCGATCTGGCTGAACAGGCCGGGATGGTCGGCCGCATGGACTGTCACCTCGGTCACTGCCCGGTCCTCCAGCACCTCGGTGCGGACGGTCAGCGGCGCGCCGGTGGCCTCGGCTTCCCGGATCAGGGCGGCGTGGCGGGCATGGGTGTCGGGATCGAAGGAGAGCCAGTAGCCGGGATAGCCAAGGGAGAGGAAGCGCTCCACCTCCGCCGCCGGGCGGCTGGCGAGCGCCGCCGCCGCCGCCTCCCGCGCGCGGGCGACGCGCACGTCGCGCTCGGGCACGGAAAGGCCGCCGGCCAGCACCTCGGCCACGCGCCAGTAGATCTCCCGCAGAAGGGTGGCCTTCCAGCCGTTCCACACCTTCGGCCCCACCGCGCGCATGTCGCAGACCGTCAGCACCAGCAACAGCCGCAGCCGCTCGGGCGATTGCACCACCTCGGCCAGGTCGAGGATGGTCTTGGGATCGTCGATGTCGCGCTTGAAGGCCGTCTGGCTGACCAGGAGATGGTTCAGCACGAGCCAGGAGACCGTCTCCGTCTCCTCGGGCGAAAGACCGAGGCGGGGGCACAGTTCCTGCGCGATGCCGGCGCCCAGCTCGGAATGGTCGCCGCCGCGGCCCTTGGCGATGTCGTGCAGCAGGATCGCGGCAAAGAGGGCGCGGCGGGAATGAAGCTGGCCGA
>DATCMG010000933.1:0-6696 GCA_036563555.1 Roseomonas sp.
GGATTACCGCGGAGCGAGCTTTCCGGTCAGCGCCGTGGTGCCCTCGCGCGGGAATGCCATCGTGATCGCGACGGGGTCGGACTCCCTGCCCGGGTTGACGCTGCCGCGCATGGACGGGCCCACCCTTTCTATTCTGCCCAATCCGAATGATCCGAATTCGGTGCTGCTGCTCGTCGGCGGCCGGTCCGGTGCCGAGGCGGCCGTTGCCGCGCAGGTGTTGGCTACCGCGAAGGAGGGCCTCTCGGGCGAGACGGCGACGGTGCAGGTGAACGAGCTGCCCGCGCGCCAGCCCTATGATGCGCCGCGCTGGATCCGCAACGACCGCCCGGTGCGCTTCGGCGAACTGGTCGACCCGTCGGAGCTGCAATCCTACGGTTACGCGCCGGGCCCGGTTTCCGTGCCCTTCCGCACGGCGCCCGACCTCTACACCTTCCGCGACCGCAACCTGCCGGTGGATGTGCGCTTCCGCGCGCCGCCCGGGCCGATCCTGGACCTCGCCGTCTCGCGTCTCGATGCGGCGCTGAACGATGTCTATTTGAAGTCCTTCCCGCTGCGGGAAGGCGAGCCGGGCTGGCCCTGGAGCTGGATCTACCGCACGGTCGGCAGCAACGCCTCCTCCGAGCGGGGCGAGGGCCAGGTGGGGCTGCCACCCTATCTCGTCTTCGGCCTGAACGAGCTGCAGTTCCGCTTCGACCTGCGGCCGCTTCACCGTGGCGACTGCGTCAGCGTGCCGGGTGATATCCGCTCCTCGATCGATCCGGACAGCACGGTCGATCTCTCGGCGGCCTATCGCTACACGGAGCTGCCGAACCTCGCCTATTTCGTTGGCAGCGGCTTCCCCTACACGCGGATGGCGGACCTCTCCTCCACCGCGGTTGTCCTGCCGGACCGGGCGACGGCGCTGGAGGTCTCCTCCACCCTCAACATGATCGGGCGCATCGCGGCCATCGTCGGCTACCCCGCCACGCGGATCGAGGTGGCGCGGCCCGGCGGGCTCGATGCGGTGTCGAACCGCGACCTGCTCGTGGTCGGGCCACTGAACCGGCAACCCGCCCTGTCCAGGCTGCTGCAGGACGGGCCCATCACGGTGGATGGCAATCGCGTCAGCGTGGCCCTGCCGGACACGCTGGAGAGCTTCCGCAACATCTTCCTCTCGGATGACCGGCGGCTGGAGCGGGAGCGCCTGACCGCGACGCTCGGCGGCTCGGGCGGGGAGGGCAGCGGCCTGCTGATCGGCTTCCAGAGTCCACTCAATTCCGACCGGTCGGTTATCGCGCTCACCGGATCCAGCCCGCAGGGGATGGAGGCAATGATCGGTGCGTTGCGCGATCCGGACCAGCAGCCGCGCATCCAGGGCGACGTGGCCTATCTGACGAATGGCCAGGTCAGTTCTTTCAAGGTGTCGCGCAACTACGGCGTGGGCAGCCTGCCGATCACCTTGCTGCCGCAGCGCTATCTGACCACGAGGCCGGACCTCATGCTTGGTCTGCTGGTGATCGCGGCGCTGGTCATCGCGATCCCGCTCTACTGGACGCTGCGCCGCCGGGCCGTCCGCCGGCTGAGGATCCGTGCATGACCTCGCTTCGTCATCATCTCCTGGCCGCCGCCGCGACGGCCGCCTGCCTCGCGGCGGCTCCGGCCCTCGCGCAGGGCAGCGGTGTGGGAGTGCTGATCGAGCAGGCGGGATTCTGGCGTGGCCAGGGCCAGCCGGCTCGTGCCGCAGTCGCGCTGGAACGCGCGCTGACGGCCCAGCCTTCCCACCCGGACGCACTTGCCGCCGCCGCGATGACGCAGCTGGAGATGGGGCAGCGGGGTGTTGCGGAAACCTATCTTGAGCGGCTTCGGCAGGTGGCCCCGGGTGATGAGCGGATCGCCCGGCTGGAGGATACGCTGCGCGGCAGCGCCAAGCGCGCCGTCCCGTCCACCAGAGGCCCGGATCGTGAGGCTGGGCTGAAGGCGCTGGGGGGCGGCGATACCGCGCGGGCGGCCCAGGTTTTCGAGGCCGCGCTGGCGCAGAACCCCGCCGACACCGCCTCGCTCGGCGGGCTCGGCCTCGCACGCCTGCGCCAGGGGCGCAGCGCTGAGGCACGCGAACTGCTGGCCCGCGCGGCCGCTGGCAGTTCCGAAGAGGCGCGCCGCTGGGTAGCGCCCTTGGACGAGGCCGCCTTCGCCGTCGAACTGGCTGAGGCGCGGCGACAGGTCGCGCTGGGGGCGCCCGACACGGCCGAGGCATTGCTGCTACGCGCCCTTCGCCGGGATGCCCTTGATCTGGCCGAGGCCGAGGCGCTGCTCGGCGACCTTGCCCTGCGCCGCGGGGAACTCACCGAGGCCGAGGCCCGGTTCCGGAATGCACAATATCGGCGCCCGGCCCTCCCGGCGGCCCGATATGGCTTGCTGGAGAGCCTTCGGCGCCAGGGCCGCATCGCCGAGGCCGAGGCCTTGGCGCGCCAGCTCGCCGCTGCCGCCTCGGCCCGCGGCGACGCGTTGCGGGCCGAGGCCGGCCGCACCGAGGATCCCGAATCCGCCCTGATCGCGCTGCGCGATGCGCTCGCGGCCGCGCCGGCCAATTCCGGAGCCCGGCTCGACCTTGCCCGCCTCCTGGCCCGGCAGGGTCGGGGTGGGGAGGGACGGGTGCTGATGGAGGAGGGCCTCTCGGCCAGTCCCGGCGCCGATTCAGTCTTGGCCGCCGCCCTCTATGCCGAGGGGGAGAGGCGTTTCACCGACGGAATCCGGCTACTTGAGCGCGTGCCGGACCGCCTACGTGCCGCGGACCATACCCGTCTGCTCCGCAGCCTGCGCTGGCAGGCAGAAATCGCCGCTGTCATGGGGCAGGACCCGGCGGGGCTGCGCGGCGCGCTTCTCGCCATCGCCAGCCGGACCGATCCGACCGGCGAGGCCGCGCTGCGGGCCGTGCGTGCCCTTCTGCGCGCCGGCGACCGGGAAGGCGCGGCCGAGGCCGCGCGGCTTGCACTCGCCACCCCGCGCGCCGCTTCCCCATTGGCCCGGATCGCCCTGGCGGGCTTCCTGGCGGATGCCGGAATGGAGCGCGAGGCGGCCGATCTTCTTCGCCCGCTGAACGCCGATGCCGGGCTGGCGCCCGCGCAGCGCCGGCAGCTTGCAACGCTATCCGAGGCGGTTACGCCGGCACGCGTCGCGGCCGCGCCGAAGCCGATGCCCGTCGAGGCCGAGCCGTCGCGGCTCTACCAGGGCGCGCGCGACCCGCGCGTGGCCGCCCGGATCGCCGGGGCGGTCCTGCGGCGCGATCCCCGCAATGTCGAGGCGCGCGTCGGCGCCGTGGAAGCCGCGCTGGCACAGCGCGACCTGGCCGCGGCCGAGGCGCTGGTTGCCGAGGGGCGCCTGCTGAATGCCAGCGACCCGCGCGTCTCGGTGATGGAGGCGCGGCTGGCCCGTGCCACGGGCGATCGCCGCCGTGCCCAGACGGCCCTGCAACTCGCCGCCGACCAGCGCCGCGCGCAGATTGGCGGTAGTGGCGCGGCCTCGCTCGCCTCGGCAGAGACGCCTTATCGGCGGACGATGCTTGCAGGGGAGGGGCCGGTCTCCTCCTTTATTCCGCTCGACTCGGATCCGGCCAGCGCCGTCGTAGGCAATGTGACGCCGAGCCAGCTCCGTGCCTCCGAGGATCCGCTTCTCAGCGAGATCGGCCGTCAGCTCGCCGAGGTGAATGAGGCGGCATCCGGGCGCATCGTGCCCAACCTCACCTTCCGCGCCCGCTCGGGCGATCGCGGGCTGGAGCGGCTGCGCGAGTATGGCGGCGGCGTCGAGGCCGCGATGCCGCTCCCGACCGTGGGTGGCGAGCTGAGCGCCCGCGTGCAGGCGGTCACGATCGACACGGGCGGGCTCAATTCCTCCATCAGCAATCTCCGCCGCTTCGGCAGCAATGCGGTGGTCCTGCCGAATGCCTTCGGCTCCGTCACCCCGGCCCAGGAAGCCGCGCTCACGCCGCGCGAGAATTCCGCCACGGGTGTCGGCCTCGGCATCGCCTATGCCCGCAACGGCGTGACGGTCGATCTCGGCTCCACCCCGCTTGGCTTCCGGGAGCAGAATATCCTCGGCGGGGTCGAGCTGACGCCGCGCCTTTCCGAGACCTTCCAGCTCCGCCTCCGTGGCGAGCGGCGCGCGGTGACGGACAGCCTCCTCTCCTGGTCCGGCATGCGCGATCCGCAATCGGGCGCCGGCTTCGGTGGTGTCGTCCGCAACACGGGGCGGGCGCAGATCGAGTATTTCTCGGGCCGCGTTGGTGCCTATGCCGGCGCCGGCTACTCGTCGATCACCGGCCATAACGTCGCCGACAACAATCGTATCGAGGCGGGGGCAGGGCTCAGCTACGCGATCTTCCGCAACCCGGACGAAGAGCTCGTGACCGGACTCGACCTCAACTACTTCGCCTATGACAAGAACCTGCGGCTCTTCACCCTCGGTCATGGCGGGTATTTCAGCCCGCAGACCTATGTTGGCGCCTCCATTCCCGTCGACTACCGGGCGCGACGCGGGAACTGGGCCTACCATATCGGCGGCAGCATCGGCGTGGCGCATTTCCGCGAGAAGAGCATGCCCTACTACCCCACGAACGGCGCGTTGCAGGCCGTGCTGGAGGCGCAGGCGGGGGCGGATTCCAACATCTCCGCCTTCTATCCGTCGCAGCGCCAGACCTCGGTCACGGCGGGCGCGCGCGCCGACGTCGAATACGCCATCACACCGTCGCTGCGCATCGGCGCCTCGGCGCGCTACGATCGCTCGGCCGATTTCAACGAGACGCGGGGCCTGGTTTATGCCCGTTACCGCTTCGACCCGTGAGGAGGCGCCGCGCCCGATGACCTCCACCATCGAATCCCGCCCGGATTGGGACGGCTTCCTCCGTGCCCTGCTGCACACGCTGGACGCCCATATGCCGCCTGAGGAGCGCGCCGTGCTGCTACGCGCGATCGGCGCGCAGATTGCCGCCCTCTCGCCCATCCCGCCCGAGGACACGCTGGCCGGGCTGGAGGCGCGGATAAACGAACGCCTGGCCGTGCCCCGCTGGGGCTCCGTGTCCATCGCCCTTGATTCCAACGGGCCGGCGCTGGTGCTGACCCACGCCGCCCCGCCGGCGCTTCCGATTTCCCGGGGTGATGCGGGGCAGTGGATGGGCCCGGTCCTGGAAGGGCTGCACGCCGGCTGGATCGCCGCCCAGCCTGGCGCCGGACCGGAGATCGGGGCGCATCTCGTCAGCGCCGACGAGGGCCGGATGGTGCTGCGCTACGGAGCCTGAACGGCTCCGCCGCATCTCAGATAGGTCTCTCCCCGGCTTTCTGCTCCACGACGCCGAGCGCGTCCGCGAGCCTTGTATCGGCGCTGCCGGGCCGGGCCGCGCGGGGCTGGCCGGGGCCGGGGCTCCAACCCGTCAGCGTCAGGAGGCGCAGCGTCACCGGCAGGCCCTCGGGCCCGGCGGGCAGGGCGGATAGGGCCTGTGGGAACAGCGCACGGGGAGGGATTCGCCCGTCGCGCGCCAGGATGGCGCTGGCCTCCCCCGCCGCCTGGAGATCCCGGAGGAGGAGGAGCGGATCGCGATAGGCCAGGGCGATTTCCTCCAGATCGGCAACCGGCAGGGCGAAACCGGCCCGCTGCAGCAGGGATGCGCCATCGCGCAGCTCGGGAAAGGGGGAGACACGCGGGGCGGCGCCGCCGCGCAGGGCAGAATCGGCCGCCGTCAGGGCCTCGCGCAAGGGCTGCAGCGTGCCGAGCGCCGGCATCGTCGCCAGGAACAACCCGTCCGGCGCCATGGCGAGCCGGATCTGCGTCAAGGCGCCGGGCAGGTCGTTCACCCAATGCAGGCTGAAATTGGCGACCACGAGATCGAAGCTGCCGGGGGCAAAGGGCAGCCATTCCTCATCCGCCGCCAGGGCCGCCCCCCCGGCGAGCGCCGCCTGGCGCGGCGAGAGGTCCATCGAGGCGACGAAGCCCACCCCGCGCGCCCGCAGCGCCGGCGCGACCCCGCCGCGCCCGCCGATCTCCAGGGCGCGTTCGAAGCGGCGGGTCGTGTCGTCCAGCCGGTCCAGCAGCCGTTCCGTGACCGCCTCAAGCACCGGGGCCACGCGATGCTGCGTGGCGGCGGCCCGGTCGCGTCGCAGGCGCAGCAGGGGGCGGTCGAAGATGAGATGGGGCGATCCGCTCATACACCGCATATGTCGTGGCGGGGGCCGCCTCGCCAGGGGGCCTTCCTGCTTCGTGGGCCGCGGGCCTAGCATCGCGCGGGGATGTCGGAGGGGTGATTCGGGTGCCGGCGATGGGAGGGGCGGCGCGGCTTGCTCGGCTGGGTGCCCGGGGCGTGCTGGATGCGCTGCTGCCGCCGCATTGCCTGGCCTGCGACGAGCGCGTGGTCGAGCAGGGCGCGCTCTGTCCGGCCTGCTTCGGCGGGCTGCACCATATCGTCGCGCCCTTCTGCACGAATTGCGGCGTGCCCTTCGAGCATCTGGGCCAGGCCGAGGACGGGCTCTGCCCCGCCTGCATGGCGGCCCCCCCGGCCTTCGGGCGAGCGCGGGCCGCCTTCGCCTATAATGAGGCGGCCGCCCGCCTTGTCCTGCCCCTGAAACATGGCGACAGAACGGATCTGGCTGCCCCACTCGCCCGCTACATGGCCCGAGCCGGGGCGGAGTTGCTGGCGAAGGTCGAGATCATCGTCCCGGTGCCGCTCCACAG